>JAVBTW010000342.1:0-16901 GCA_031555975.1 Eubacteriales bacterium | reverse complement strand
GGGTCCACGGGCGACGCATCGCGGGCGTGCTTGTCGTCCAGCGCGTAGTGGAACCGATAAAACTTGCCGCCGGGCACCCGCACACCGGTCGGCGTCTCCATGCCTTCTTTGAACACATACAGCCGCTGGTGTCGCGCTTCGCGCGTGGGAATCACGCAGTCGAACAGGGTGTAACCCATCTCAACGCAGCGCACAATCTCGTCTGGCTGGCCCAGTCCCATGGCGTATTTCGGCTGTTCCGGATGCATGGCATCTGCCGCCGCCCGCAGGATGTCGTCGCGCAGATGGCCCTCTGTGTCCAGCGGCCAGCCGCCGAATCCGTAGCCGTCAAACCCGATCTCCTGCAGCCGCTTTCCGCACTCCATGCGCAGCGCCGGGTCGCTGCCGCCCTGCACGATCGCGAACAACAGCGGCCTTTCCCCCTTTTTTCCTTTCGCCAGCTTATCATACTCCGCCCGACATCGCGCGGCCCATTTGACGGTCAGTTCCACACTGCGTCGCTGCACATCCTCCGGATCGTCCGGGTGCGTACATACATCCAGCGCCATCATGATGTCTGATCCATACTGGAACTGTGCCTGGATGCATTTTTCCGGGGTAAAAATCAGCTTGTCTGTGCCCATGTCGGGCCGAAAGATAATCTCATTGTCGCGTATCTCGCCGTAAGCCGCATTCTCACGGACCAACGAAAACAGCTGGAATCCGCCGCTGTCCGTGAGGATGGGCCGGTCAAATCCGGTGAACGCATGCAAGCCGCCCAGCGCTTTGATCAGCTTGGCGCCGGGTCGGTTGAACAGGTGATAGCTGTTCATCACCAGTCCGGGCGTGCGTGATGCGATCACGTCGTCGAATCCTGTGGCCCGCACACATCCATGCGTGGCATCCGGAAAAAACGCGGGAAGAGAGACGGTTCCGTGTGGTGTCCGCAGCGTGGTCAAGTGTGTGGCCCTCCCATTGTCATGTTGCCGAAAGTCGGGTTACCGCTTCTCCACAATCCTCAATGTCGCGCTCCGCGCCCTCGGGTTTGCCGTCAGCTCCGCGGTCCCCGCCACGATCGGCTTGCGCGTCACCATCCGCACTCCTGGCACCTTCCCGCATATGCATACAGGCATGTTTTTGGGACAGGTGCACGGGTCTGCCATCTCGCGAAAAGCGGTTTTCACGATCCGGTCCTCCAGCGAATGAAACGCGATCACGCACAACCGCCCGCCGGGGCGCAGCAGGTCCACGAAATCGGACAACGCGCCGCGAAGTGGCCCCAGTTCGTCATTGACCGCGATGCGCAGCGCTTGGAAAATCCGTCGCGCCGGGTGCGATCCGTCCTTGGCGCGCACTTTTTTGGGAATCGCCCGGTCAACGATCTCCACCAATTGCGCCGTGGTTTCGATGGGCGCAGTTTGCCGCCGGTCGCAGATCACGCGCGCAATCTGGACTGCCCACGGCTCCTCGCCATAGTCTTTGAGCACTTTCGCGATGTCCTGCAGCGGCCATTCGTTGACGATGGCGGCTGCCGTCAACCCCTGCGTCCGGTCCATCCGCATGTCCAATGGCGCGTCTGTATGATAGGAAAACCCACGCGAACCCTCGTCCAGCTGGTATGATGAGACCCCCAGGTCCAACAACGCTCCGTCGATCCGCTCAACACCGATCCCGGCCAGCAGCGCCAAAGCGTCATGAAAGTTCCCTTTGAGCGCCACAAACCGATCCGAGTCGATCCGCGCGGCTGTCGCGTCCAGCGCGTCCTGGTCCCGGTCGATCCCGATCAATCGCCCCGTTTCAAGCCGCTTTAAGATCTCCGATGAATGCCCGCCGCCGCCCAGCGTGCCATCGACATACACACCGTCAGGCTTGATTGCCAGTCCGTCCAGGCATTCATCCAGCAGTACCGGCAGATGATGAAAGTTCATGTATTACCTCTTCGTCTCGGGATTGGCCTGCAGTTGCGAACCTGAGTCGCGTTCGGATCCGGTGACCAATTCGGGCATCTGTCTGGGGAATTGTTCGATCCGGTCTGAGACAAACCGCCTTATGTGTGCAGCCGCCTCGGGCCATTCCGGCCGGTCCCATAGCAGATTCACCTTCTCGAACGCGACTCGCGGCGACTTCATCATGATTCGACGCGCACCGTTTGAGATCGGCGCCGTCTGGCCCCGGCAGGCTCCGCACAACACGCCGCCGCCCGCCGCGTCAAACCGCGCGTCTCCGCCCACCGCTGCGCCGCACTGAATGCAGCTGTCCATCCGTGGCGACTGGCCCAGCTCCGCCATATAATGCATCTCAAACGCGGCGGTCACCAGCTCGTTTGGCAACCCCGAATAGCTCAGATGTGCAAATGCCTTCAGGCCCAACTCAAACAGCCCCGCACACGGCTCCGACGGAAACGCCGCGAGCAGCAGCAGGTATGCGTAATAGCTGGCGTGGATGAGTTTGTCGTAGTCCTGGCGGATGGGATAGTTGGATTCCACGATCTCGCACTGGTTCAGCGTCAATCCGCCCTTCGTCGACACAAAGCCAAATTCGCCCGCGCAGAACGGCTCCGTGGCGTTGATGAGCGGAGATTTTGGCTTTTTCACGCCCCTGGCCGACGCTTCGATCCGGCCATACACAGGCGAGAGCAGCGTGACCATGCGATCATAATCGCGGTAGTCGCTTCGGCGGAGGACCAGCGCGTCGGTGGTGATCATGCTCAGTCCTCATAGCCCAGGTTGCGCAGGTCTTCCAGCCGGTTGCGCCAGTCTTCGCGCACCTTCACCCACAGCTCCAGCATGACCTTCGTCTCTAGCAGGCGCTCGATGTCGAGTCTTGCGGCCGTGCCGATCCTGCGCAACATGCTGCCCTGTTTCCCAATGATGATCGATTTGTGCGCCGCCCGCTCGCAATAGATCGTGGCGTGGATCTCGGTCAGTGTGTCTGACAGCTTTTTGATCGACATCATCTCCACGCCGATCCCGTGCGGGATCTCTTCGCGCAGGTTGAGCAGCGCCTTTTCACGGATGATCTCCGCGCAGATGACGCGCTCTGGTTGGTCCGTGATCATGTCGTCGGGGAAATATTTGGGGCCTTCGGGCATCGCTTTGGCCAGCAATGCGCGCAGCGTATCCATGTTCTCCCCCGTCTGCGCGGACACGGAGACGATCTGGTCAAATCCGATCTCGGACAACGTCGCCAACTGCGGCATCAGTTGTTCGGGCGTGACCAGGTCAATCTTGTTCACCGCCAGGAATTTGGGGCAATTCATCTTTGAGATCTCGTCGATCACCGCGCGATCGCCCGGGCCGATGTGTTGAGCGTCAACGACAACCAACACCGCGTCTACGCCCTCGCGCGCGTCTACGGCGGTCTTGACCATGTAGCTGCCGAGCTTGGTGCGGGGTTTGTGCAGCCCCGGCGTGTCCACGAACACGAGCTGCCAGTCTGAGCCTTGCGCCACACCCATGATCTTGCTCCTGGTGGTCTGCGGACGGTCGGATACAATGGCGACCTTTTCGCCCACAAAGTGGTTCATGATCGATGACTTGCCCACGTTGGGGCGGCCCACGATGGCCACAAAGCCGGACTTGAAAGGGGTGCTGTTCAAAGGGTTGTCCTCCTGTGTTTGTGTTGTTTGTATGGGCGCAATACCGGCAGGGTCCATCCTCCCGCTCGTTATAGGCTGTTGGGTCCGAACGCGTGCGGGAGCAGGGATGCGAGCTGCAACGCTTCAAACGCGCCGGTATCCGCCGCGCCGCAAATGACCTGCAGCGCGCCGCCGCCAAATTCGTACAGCACCTGACGGCAAATCCCGCATGGCCACGCAGGCGCGCTCTTCCCGGCAATCGCCACTTTGATGAACCGCTGTGCACCCTGGCTCACCGCCGCGCTGACCGCCGCCCGCTCCGCACAGATTGTCGCGCCAAAAGAGGCGTTCTCAATATTGCAGCCCTGAAATGTCCGCCCGTCCTCGGTCAAAATGCACGCGCCGACGGAAAAATGCGAATAGGGCGCATAGGCCCGCTCCAGCGCGTCACAGGCCCTGATAAACAGCTCGCGGTCGGTCATACATTCGGCCTCCTTAGATTCAACTGTGCCATCACGCGCTCCTCTTTCGTGCGCATCACAGCCTTGTCCGCTTCGCTTTCGTGGTCGTATCCCATCAGATGCAGCATCGCGTGTACCGCCAGATAGCACAGCTCCCGATCCAGCCCATGCCCGTACGTTTCCGCCTGGCACATGGCGGTGGGCAACGAAATCGCGAAATCGCCCAGGTGCGGCAGGCCCGTTTCCGGGTCGCGCTCGCGCCGAAGCCGTTTTTCAGCGTCCTTTGCCGTCTGCCCGGTTTGGTATTGCACGGAGGGAAAGCTCAGCACATCGGTCGCCCTGTCTATGCCCCGAAAAGCATGGTTGAGCCGCCGAATCTCTTCATCAGAGACAAGTCGCCCGTACGCGATTGCGTTATCGATGCCCTCCTCGCGGCAGCACAGTACGCTCGCCGCATCCAGTTGCGCTGAAAGGCGGTCCGGGGCGCCGCCCACTAGCACTTCCAGTACGATCATGATTCGTCCTCTTCCTGCTGCGTCTCGTCCTCCGTCGGCAGCGCCTCCAGAAAGGTCTCCGCGGCCGTGCTCAGTATTGGGTCCGGCGCGGGCTCAGCTTCCGGCGGCAGAACGACAGGCTCTTTGGGCGCGTCCGCGACGGGCAGGTCAAGCGCGGAATCGTCCAGCCGCTTGCGCTCGGGAATCTCCACCGTCGGATACTCAATCCGCTCGTGGAAAACGCCGCCCAGGACCGTCAGGAACGCCTCGCAGATCAGATTCAAATCGTGGAAAGTGAGGCTGCAGCGGTCCAGTTGGCCATCGTCCATCTTGCTGCGCACCAGTCGTTGAATGAGGTTTGTCAGCTTCTCCGGCGTGGAGTCAGTCATGGCGCGCGCGGCTGCTTCGATGGTGTCCGCCAGCATCACGATCGCCGCCTCTTGCTTTTCCGGACGCGGCCCGTCATAGCGGAAGTCCTCAATGTTCACGTCGCCGCCCTGCTTCACGGCCTTGTCATAGAAGTACAGCACCGGCGTGTCGCCGTGGTGTTGCAAGATGATCTCCCTGATCGCATGCGGAAGCCGCGCCTTCTGCGCCATCTCCACGCCATCGCGCGTATGGGATGTCAAAATCGCCGTCGATACCCGCGGATCCGTGCGGTCGTGCGGATTGTCGTTCATCTGGTTTTCCTTGAAGTACAGCGGCCGCTTCAGCTTGCCAATGTCGTGATAATACGAACCCACCCGCGCCAACAGCCCGTTCGCACCGATGGCGTTCGCAGCGGCCTCCGACATGTTTGCCACGATCATGGAGTGATGATACGTGCCGGGCGCCTCGATCATCAGACGGCGGATCAGCTCCTGATTCGGGTTTGCCAAGTCCAGCAATTTGGGGCCGGTGTCCAGGTTGAAGATCCACTCCAGCGCGGGCTGCAGCCCAATGGCCAGTACCGCGCTCAGCACGCCGCTGCCCGCGGCATAACCGGCCCAGTTCAGCGTGTTCTGCAGGTCTACGCTGTTGATCAGCGCCACCGCCACTGTGCACAGAGCGCTCACCACCGACGCTGCCATGCCCGCCATCAGCACGGAGAGACGCTGCCTGCGCGAACGGATGATCACCACGCTCACCGTCCCGGATATAAACGACGTCAAGATGACCGAAAACATCGTGGACGTGAACATGCCACTGTCCGCAGACGCCAACAGGCCCGTCAGCACGGAGAGCACCAGGTTCGTGATGATCGCCAGCCGTGATTTCAACAGCAGTGTCGTCAGGATTGCGCCCAGCACCACCGGCATCAAGTAGGAACTCACCGGACGAACCATCATCGAAAAGCCCACCACAATGATGCAGATCACGCACAACAGCACCAGTTTGGACGGGTCTTTGATGATCTCCGGCTCAAAGGTATACAGGTAGACGCCAATGACCATTGCCAGCAGCAACAGCATCAGCCCGATGCCCATGTACAGTGTGATGTCCACAGCGCGGTCCTTGAGCATGCCCAGCGAATCCAACATCGCGATCTGCAGCGCGGTGATCACCTCGCCGTTCCGCACGATGTTCTGGCCTTTTTTGTAGATGACCGGCTGCACATCATCCCGCGCCTTGTTCCGGTTTTGCTCGGTGGTCTCCGCGTCCAGCAACATGTTCGGGCGCAACAGGGTGCGCGTCACGCGCAGGACCGCGTCCACCATGTCCGCGGAAAACTCAGCGCCCACCAGCTCGCGCCGGAAACCGGCGATGGCTTCGTCCTCCTGCCCCTCAATCAGCCGCCCGTTCAGCGTCTCCCGGACGCGCGTCAGCACATCCTCCGTCAACGTCTCCAGCTCCAGTTCGTCCGATTCCACCAGCACACGGATCTCCTCGTCCGTCATGGGATGGTTCTCGGTGTCCGCGCCGATGGCCCTGAGTTGTGTGCGCGCCTGGCTGATCATGGCGGGCGTGGCGGTGTCCAGCACCGCGCCGTCCATACCGTTGCGCAACTGAGGCAGCACGTCTACTTCGGCCATCGCCGCCTCCATCGCTTCCATGACGGTTGGCATCACGGTGTCGTCGCTGTTGTATGAGGGCTTCACCGCCCGCTCGGCTTCGCTCCGCATCTGTTCGGTGGTGACGGTATCCTCCACATCCTTAGAAGCGGTGATGGTGGTCTTTGCCACTTCGCCCACCCGCAGATCGTACCGCTCCGGCGCCACCGACATGCTGATCATGCCAAACAGCACCACATACGCCACGATCGCCACCATCAGTGACATGAACGCGGGCGGGCGCTTTTTGATGTCCGGCACGAGTTTCGGCATGGTTGTCCCTCCAATAAAAACTTCAAAAGGCGAATTGTCGCCCCGAAAATCCGCTGTTCATCCCAGCGAACCGAAACCAGGGCGTTCTGCGGTTAATCCCGCTGGCGGGACCCAGGGGCAGCGCCCCTGGACGGCTTGTACTTGTCATACGCCCTGACGATCGCCTGCACCAGGTCATGGCGCACCACGTCCCGGTTGGTCAGTTGGCAGATCGCGATGTCGGGCACGTTTTTGAGCACCTCCGCAGCCTCCACCAATCCTGAGACTTTGCCGCCGGGCAGGTCGATCTGGGTCACGTCGCCGGTGATCACCATCTTTGAACCCATACCCATGCGGGTCAGGAACATTTTCATCTGTTCGGGCGAGGTGTTCTGCGCCTCGTCCAGGATGATGAACGCGTCATTCAGCGTGCGGCCGCGCATGTATGCCAGCGGCGCGACTTCGATCGCTCCGCGCTCCACCAGCCGCTGATATCCTTCCATGCCCATCATCTCATAGAGCGCGTCATACAGCGGGCGCAGGTAGGGATCTACCTTTTGCTGCAGGTCGCCGGGCAGGAAGCCGAGCTTTTCGCCTGCTTCGACCGCCGGCCGCGTCAGAATGATGCGCTCGATGTCCTTGTTCTTCATGGCGACGACGGCCATGGCGATGGCCAAATACGTCTTGCCGGTACCGGCCGGGCCGATGGCGAAGGTGCAGGTGTTCTTCTTGATGGCATCCACATAGCTCTTTTGGCCCAGTGTCTTGCACTTGACCTGCTTGCCGCGATAGGTGATGGCAATGACGCCGTGCATGATCTCGCCAATGCGCTCCACATTCCCTTCGCGGGCCAGCTCGATGGCGTACCGAATGCGGGTGCGGTCCACTGGGTCGCCGCGCGAAGTGATCTCCATCAGCTTGACCAGCACCGACTTGCACAGCTCGGCCTTGTCTTCCTTGCCGACGATGGCGATCTCGGTGCCGTGCATGAACAGCTCCACGTCCAGCTCGTGTTTGATCAGGTCCACGTTCTCGTCGCGCAATCCGAACAGGTTGATGAACTGGTCGGGCGACTCAATTTCGATGGTGGTTTTGTACGCGTCGTCCAGGGCGGCCTGAATTTGTTGGGTGAGTTCGATTGTTTCCAAGTCAGTTGTCCTCCATGGCCAGTGCGCTGCGGCTGACCGCGATGTTCTGGCGAACTTCGATGACTGCGCGCGCGCGGATTACGTCATCTTCTATCATACTATAATCTGTCCATTTGTCAACAATTTCAGCGCCCACAGGCACATTCGCCAGCGCATTTTGCATTGCCGCGCCGCTGAGCTCATGCTGCAGAAGAGAGACATCGATGGATTTGGCCACCTGTGCGGTCTCTATATGGGTGGTGCGGCGAATCACAAGTGGCAGGAACAGCCCGCCCACGGGCAAGATCTGTACGATCTCTTGCTCCGACGCAAATCGATGCCCGCGCAACAGCGGCATGGTGTGGTCGAAAAGGCGCAGCTCGGACTCAAGCGATACCGCCCCAGTCGGCACCAGTTCCGTGTAGTGCGGGCTGCCCTCGGCATGGGCTGTGACCCAACTCCTGCCCACCGCCGCGCCCAGCGCACACACGCCGCGGGTCTGATCGCCCGACACACGCTCTTCGCCCCGAATCAACAGCTGTCCCCGCTTCACCGTGTCGCCCGGCTTGACGGCGGCGACGCCCGCCAGCGCGTCAATGTTTAGGATGATGGCGTCCTCCTTGGCCACCAGGTCGCGTGCGTTGACGGGGTCATACAGATCGGGTTCAGGCAACGCCTTCACGGTTGTGATCTTCAGCCGCACGCCATCCACCCGCGCGCCGATGAACGCATACGCGCCCAGCCGCGCATACAGCGCATCCTCAAGCCGGTGCGTGTCGATGGCTGTCAGCGGTATGCCCGGCCTGACGCCCAGCGAAGCCAGCTCAGCTGCGAGGGTTTCCGGCGCTTCGGGTGGCAGCTGAATCAGCCAAAGCCGCGACAGCACAGCCCAGGTCAGCACGAGCGCAAACAGAACGGCGATGGGCAATGACGGTCTGAACAGCAGCTTCGCCTTGATCCGGCTCAATCCGTGCGCGCCCAGAATGGTGAGATCCTGCTTGTAGGTCTCGGCCAGCATCATCAGTCTTTTTGCGTCCTGCTCCGTGGCGTCAAACCGCACCTCGCGCGGGTCCACGCGGCGCACATTGTGAAGCGCGACGCCGTCCTGCAGCGCGCGCTGAATGAACTTTTCAGACATGAGGCCGCGCAGGCGCAGCTTGACGTCCGCGGCCATGATCAACCACCGCCTTTCGGTGCGGGCAGTTGAATCTCCGCGATGTCGCCGCGCACCGTGAGCGCATCGGGACGCACCTCGCTGAGCAGCAAGTTGTGACCGTTGATGGTCAGGATGCCCTGGCGCGTCATCAGCCGGATGCTGTGCTCGGTGAACTCAAGGACGCCCGTATGGTTTTCGATCATCGCGCGGCGGCCGCCGGCGAGCAGAATGCGCGGCAACTGGCCAGACGCCTCGTCCAGCCATTCCAGCGCAGGAAAGGCGGGGCGAAGGGGCTTGATGCGGACAGACTTGGGCACGGAAGCATCACCTCTCAAACACTGTATGCAAGGTCTGGCATGTCCATGTCCTCTCTCCGGGTCATCTGAGCACAGCAAAGGATCTTCCTCCACTCAAGAAGAAGATCCTTTGCTGCGCTCACGACACCCGCCATGCTGGCGGCGTCGCCTTCTCTTTTATGCCTCGATCGGCTTGGCATTCGCCAGCAGATACTTTTCCGCGGCTTCGCACCACAGTCCATTGTTCGCGGCGCACAGCGTTGCCAACGCTTTGTACAGCGGCTCATCGCTCTTGGCGAAATCGTCAATCGCCGTCAGCGGCATGGAGATGCCGGTATAAATCAGTTTCTTTCCGCCCGGGATCTTCGGCAGGTTCAGCGTCGCCTCGGCGGTCGCATCCAGGCCGCCACTGTGCGTCACCATGCCCGCCGGGTTCAGCGTACCCTCGGCGATCATCGAAAGCGATTCCAGCATGTCCTGCGTGTTGCCGCCGCTGGTGCCCACGATGTGCGTGGACGCATAGTGCACATTGTAGAAATTGAACATCGCTGACAGGTTCGGGTTCGTCGGGCCGGCGAAGAAGTTCAGACAGCCGTCGTGTGCCAGCACCTTGTCGCCCTGCTCAATGACGGCGGGCACCGGCGCGAACACCAGCACGTCGTCATATCCGTGGCCGCCTGTCAGGTCTTTCAGTTCCTGGACAGGGTCCTCGCCGGACGTGTTTTTGTAGATCAGCTTCACGCCGTGCTTGGCGGCCTCTTCCGGCGTATAGATGGACGCAGCGCGGTCCAGCCTCGCCTGGTCGATGTCCGTCACCACCAGCAGACCGGGCTTTCTCGGGCAATGGATCGCGTAATCGATCGCGCCCAGGCCCATCGGACCCGCGCCCGCCAGGATCACCATGTTGCCGCCTTCCTTGATGCCCATGTCATGCTCATACACGCCTGCGCGGGTGTGGTACTGCGCGTGGAACGTGCCCACGATGCACGAGAGCGGCTCCGCCAGGCTGCCATAGAAGAACGCGTCCGCCTTGTATGGCAGCAGACAATTCATCTCCATGACCTCTTGCGGCAGGATCACGTACGTGGCCGCGCCGCCGCAGTGGGGATAGGCGTAGCCGGGCGTCGCCATCGATCCCTTGTAGTTCAGCGCGGGCTGAATGCCGAATTTTTCGCCCGCTTTGAACTTCGATGCCCATTTGGCGCCGACTTCCACGATCTCGCCGCAGAACTCGTGTCCGATAATGATGGGGTTCTGGCCGATGTCGTCCGGCACGCGCTTGTGGGCGCTGCCCTGGATGGCCGCTTTGTAGCTGGACATGCAGATGCTGTCGGAGATGACCTTCACCAGGATCTCGTCGTCCTTGATGTTCGGAAGCTCAAAGCTTTCCATGCGCAAATCGTTCACGCCATACAGGCGCACAGCGGTGGTTTTCATGATGGATTGCCCTCCTGTCGATATGTCCTGGCCTCCCTCTTCAGAGGGGTGTGTTGCTTTGGTAACACAGTTGGCGCATGAGCGCCGGTGAGAATATGCCCGCGCGAGCGGACGTAAATCACTTCTTTACGTCAATTGCTGTCCGCCAGTCACATTCAGTGCCTGGCCGGTCATGTAGCTCGCCTCGTCCGACAGCAGAAAAACCATCAGATTCGCCACGTCCTCGTACTGGCAGCCGCGCTTCATCGGCACCTGGTTGATGTATTTCTCGCGGATCTTTTCCTTGGTGGTGCCCTGGTTCCGCGCGTATTGCTCATACAGGGAGTTCACCCACAGTGGCGAGTCCAGCAGGTTTCCGGGGCAGATGCTGTTGACGCGAATGGCGTCCTCGGCCAGTTCCAGCGCCAGCGACTGTGTCAGACCAACGCCGCCGAACTTCGATGCGGCGTACGCGCAGTTCTTCGCGGAGCCCTTCTTGCCGGACTTGGAGTTGATCTGCACAATCGAACCCTTGCCGCCCTTCTTCATCCACGGCACAACGGCCTTGCAGGTGTTGAAGTAGCCATTCAGGTTCACATCCACGACCTTCGCGAACTGCTGCGGCGTCATCTCTTCGATGGGGCTTGAAATCAGGATCGCCGCGTTGGACACCAGCATGTCGATCCGGCCCCACTTGTCGATGGCCGCTTGGGCCATGGCTTCGCAGTCCTCGTAGCTCGCGACATTCACCTTGACCGCAGCCGCTTCTTTGAGCTGCGCCGCCGTCTGCTGCGCTGCCTCGAAGTTGAGGTCTGCCACCAGTACCTTCGCACCCTCGTCAGAAAGCCGAATCGCCAGCGCCTCGCCCAGCCCCTGCGCCGCGCCTGTAATGACCACGACCTTGTCTTTCAACCGTTCACACATGGATCCCATCAGCTCCTTGCACATCATTCCATCACTGCCTCTTATGATATCACATGCGGTGATGGGTGGCAATGCTGGATTGGTTAACAGGGCGGAGAAAATGGTGACGAAAGTGGGTGCGCGGCCACCCGCGCATGCGGGCTTCCTCCTGCGCCTCATACTGATGTATGCCGCCGCCGGGCATGTCGCAAAACACTGCCCAGGGCAGACCCCACCGCACGCAGCCGAAACCGCACGCTTGTTCAGCAGCACCTTGCCGTCCTGTATGATGAGCACCTTGGCCGAGTTTCTGTTGCCATGGGTCGGTTGCGACCCGCGCCGTGATGCGTTTTCATAGGCAATGCATGCTTGAGCCGTGCGTAAATCGCTAAAACGTCTCCGCGTCCTCGTACGTCGTATTCACATTGTTCTCTTCCGCGCCGCCCAGGTACAGCGTGTACGTGTAATTTTCCCTGAAAGTGGCCTTATCCGCGCCGTCCTGGAATGTGAGGCGCTGGTAAGCCGCGTCATTGTTGCGGCCAAATGCCTCCTTGGGGCCGTACCAGGTGGAGCCCACGCCGGCCTTGCAGATGTAGGTACCCTTGGGCAGGTTCACCGTGGCCTCGCTGGATCCGGCAATGAACAGGCTGCAGACCAGGATCTCACCGTCGAACACCTTGAAGTACGTGGCCTGGTTGTCATCGCGGCTGGTCTTCACGGTGAGCTGGCAATCCACATCGCTGTAGCTGCTGTCGCGGATGAGCGCACCGTCCTGGGGCCAGGGCTGGGCGCAGGCAGTCGCTCGGGTCATGCTGTCTTTGTAGTCGCCCAAGTAGCTGAACTGCTCGAACGCACTGAAGTATTCGCCCGTCATCTCGAATTGCACAGCCCGTGTGTACTGAACCTGTTGCTCAAACGCCGAACCCAACACCTTCTCGGCGTCATCCGGCACCTTGGCGATCAGTGCTTGAACCATCAGGTCCTCATATTCGATCTGTGACACCACGTCCATGGGCGACAAGGCATAGGCCTCAATCATCTTGTGCAGCTGCTCAAAGGTTTTTTCGCCGACGGAGCCGTCAACGACCAGGTTGGTACCCAGCAGGTTCAACAGCACCTGCAGCCCTCGTGTCTTTGGGTTCTTGTCACCCTGTGCGATCACTGCGCCGGTCTTGAGATAGTCGTAGGTTTCGGTGATTTGATCGTCATTCAGTGTCACGATGACGCGGTCCCACACGGTCGGTTCGCTGGATTCCGCCACGGCGAACCATGGCGTCAGCAAGCACAGAATGAGCGCAATTGCAAGCGTGCGATGGGCCATCATGCAAACGATCCCTCCCTTGTAAGCACGGTAAATGGGCAGTGTGTGGGATCATTATAAAACGAATGGCCCGGATTTGCAAGCCCGTGGGCAGGAAGTGGAAGTGCGTACGCGCGAAAGCGGCTTGGACACAATCGTTCTGGTCCCGCGCGGCCGTACGAGATGACAAGCAAAAGGGAGCCGCCCTCTGTGGAGCGGCTCCCTTGACCTATGTTTATTCTTTCGCGGCCAGCTTCTTGTACACAGCCAGTCTCTTGGCGGCTTCCTTCTCTGCCTCAGAGAACAGCGCTGTCGCCTCTGCCGGGAACATGCGCACCAGCGACGCGTACCGGTTCTCGCCCTTGATGAAGTCCTGATAGCTCGCTGTCGGATCTTTGCTGTCGATCGTCAGCGGGGTCTCGTTCGCCGGGTTGTACCGGTTCAGCGGCCAGTATCCCGCGGCAACGGCCTTCTTGATCTCGTTCTGCGCCTGGTTCATCTTGATGCCGTGGTTGATGCACGGGGCGTACGCGATGATCAGTGACGGACCCTTGTGCGCTTCCGCTTCGTTCATGGCCTTCAGCAGTTGATTCATGTCCGCGCCCATGCCGACGGACGCTACGTACACGTAACCGTAGCTCATCGCCATCAGGCCCAGGTCCTTCTTGGTGGTGCGCTTGCCCGCGGCTGCGAACTTCGCGACCGATCCGGTCGGGGACGCCTTGCTGGCCTGGCCGCCGGTGTTGGAGTAGACCTCGGTGTCGAGCACCAGGATGTTCACGTCCTGGTTCTGGGCCAGTACGTGGTCCAGTCCGCCATAGCCGATGTCATACGCCCAGCCGTCGCCGCCGAAAATCCAGATGGACTTCTTGACCAGCAGGTCCTTGTCGGCATAGATGGCCTTGGCGAGATCATCGCACTCGCAGCCGCAATCCTTACAGCCTTCAACCGCCTTGATCAGCTCAGTCGCGGCCTTCTTGCTGCCCTCGGCGTCATCCATGTTCGCCAGCCAGTCCTCGCACGCTTTGTGCGCGTCCGGCCACTCGTTCCACTTCTGCGATAGTACCTTCACGTTCTCGGCCAGCTTTTCGCGGCGCTGCGCGGTCGCCAGGTTCATGCCGAAGCCGAACTCCGCGTTGTCCTCGAACAGGCTGTTCGCCCATGCCGGGCCGTGGCCTTCGTCGTTCACCGTGTAGGGGCAGGTGGGGGCGGAGCCGCCATAAATGGACGAGCAGCCCGTCGCGTTCGCAATCATCATCCGATCGCCGAACAGCTGAGTCACCAGCTTGACGTACGGGGTTTCGCCACAGCCGGCGCACGCGCCCGAGAACTCGAACAGCGGCTTTTTGAACTGGCTGCCCTTGATGGACTTTACGTTCAGCTCGCCCTTGAACTCAGGCAGCTTCGCGGCAAACTCCCAGTTCTCTTCCTCGGTCTTCTGTGTGTGCAGTGGCTTCATCACCAGCGCCTTTTCCTTGGCGGGACACACGTTCACGCAGTTTTCGCAGCCTGTGCAGTCCATCGGGCTGATCGCCAGGCGATACTGGTGGCCGTCGAACTCCTTGCCGATCGCCTTCTTGGTCGCAAAGCCCTTCGGCGCGTCTTTCAGCTGCTCTTCGGTGGCCAGCGTCGGGCGGATCACCGCGTGCGGGCAGACCATGGAGCATTGGCCGCACTGGATGCACTTGTCGATCTGCCACTCGGGCACGTTCACGGCGATGCCGCGCTTTTCGAATTTGGTCGTGCCGGTGGGCACGGTGCCGTCCACGCTGAATGCGCTGACGGGCAGCTTTTGGCCTTCCTGGCTCAGGATCGGCAGCACGACGCTGTCAAAGTACTCGGTGGCATCCACCTTGATCGGCTCTGCGCCGTTCGTCGCCTTCGCCCAGGACGCGGGCACCGGGATCTCGACGAGGCCGGAGATGGCGATGTCGATGGCGGCATTGTTCATGTTGACGATGGCTTCGCCCTTCTTGCCGTAGGACTTCTTCACGTATTCCTTCATGTACTTGTCGGCATCCTTGTAGGGGATGATGTCGGCAAGCTTGAAGAACGCGGCCTGCATGATGGTGTTGATGCGTCCGCCCATGCCCACTTCGCCTGCCAGCTTGATGGCGTCGACGTTATAGAACTTGGCTTTCTTTTGGGCCAGCGCCTTTTTCATGGCGACAGGCAGTTCCTTCTCCATCTCCTCGGCGGTCCAGGGGCTGTTCAGCAGGAACACGCCGCCCTCCTTCAGTGCCGAGACCATGTCGTACTTGGTGACATAGGCCGGGTTGTGGCAGGCGATGAAGTCAGCGGAGTCGATCAGGTAGGTCGACTTGATCGGCTTCTTGCCAAACCGCAGATGCGAAACGGTGATGCCGCCGGACTTCTTCGAGTCGTAGCTGAAGTACGCCTGGGCATACATGTTCGTGTGGTCGCCGATGATCTTGATGCTGTTCTTGTTCGCGCCGACGGTGCCGTCGCTGCCCAGCCCGTAGAACATGCAGCTCTTGGTGCCTTCCGGCGCCACGTCCAAGGTCTTGCCCAAAGACAGGCTGGTCTTGGTCACGTCGTCCTCGATGCCCACCGTGAAGTGGTTCTTCGGGGCCTTCTTCGCGCCGTTGTCATAGATGGCCTTGACCATCGTGGGGTTGAATTCCTTGCTGCCCAGGCCGTAGCGGCCGCCGACGACATGGATGTCATTCATGCCGGCTTCGCGCAGTGCGGAGCACACGTCCAGATACAGCGGCTCGCCCAAGGAGCCGGATTCCTTCGTGCGGTCCATGACGGACAGCACCTTGCAGCTCTGCGGGATCGCCTTCAGGAAGTGCTTCATGCTGAAGGGGCGGTACAGCCGGACCTTGATCAGGCCAACCTTTTCGCCCTTCTTGGTGAGCGCGTTGATGGTCTCTTCGATCGCTTCGCAGCCGGAGCCCATCGCGATGATGACGTTCTCGGCGTCCGCCGCGCCAACATAGTCAAACAGCTTGTACTTCCGGCCGGTCAGTTTCGAGACGGCCTTCATGGTCTCTTCGACGATCGCCGGGGTGGCGTCATAGTACTTGTTGGCGGCTTCGCGGCCCTGGAAGTAAATGTCCGGGTTCTGCGCGGTGCCGGCTTGATGCGGATGCTCGGGGTTCAGCGCACGGTCACGGAACGCGCGGATGGCGTCCCAATCGACCAGCTTCGCGATTTCGTCATAGTCGATGCCGTCGATCTTCTGGATCTCATGGCTGGTGCGGAAGCCGTCAAAGAAGTGCAGGAACGGCACCCGGGCCTTGAGGGTGGCCAGATGCGCCACCAGCGAAAGGTCCATGGCCTCCTGAACAGAGTTGGAGGACAGCATCGCGAAGCCGGTCTGGCGGCAGGACATGACGTCACTGTGGTCGCCGAAAATCGACAGCGCGTGGTAGGCCAGCGCGCGGGCGGAGACGTGGAACACGCTCGGCAGCAGCTCGCCGGAGATCTTGTACATGTTGGGGATCATCAGCAGCAGGCCCTGGGACGCCGTGAAAGTCGTCGTCAGCGCGCCGCCGACCAGCGAGCCGTGCACAGCGCCCGCCGCGCCGCCTTCGGACTGCATTTCCGCGATCCGGACGGTCTGGCCGAACAGGTTCTTTCTGCCCGCAGCGCTCCACTCGTCGGCCACTTCCGCCATGTTGCTGGACGGGGTGATCGGGTAGATGGCGGCCACATCAGAAAACGCATAAGCGACGTGGCTGACAGCGGTATTGCCATCGATGGTCATTTTCGTGCTCAAATGGATTGCCCCCTTAAAATATTGGTACCGTATTGAGACTCACAACGGTTCTATTATAGAAGAAGAAATGTTTCAAGTCAAGTTTGCACAGTCGATGAATCCCGGGTAACGGTAATTTGACAAGCCTTTAACAGGCTACAACGCCTCATCAAAGCCCCGCGAAGC
>JAVBTW010000065.1:0-6764 GCA_031555975.1 Eubacteriales bacterium | reverse complement strand
ATGATGCCATCCACGCTCTGATTCAGCGCGTCACGAATGGCCTCTTTCTCCAGCGCCTCGTCCTCATCGGTGTTGGTCAGGAACGATGCATATCCGAATGTGCGCGCGTGATCCTCAATCTCCTTCATCAAGATCGCGAAGTGCGGATTCGAAACGTCCGGCAGGATCACAGCGATGGTGCGCGTGTATCCGAGACGCAGCGACGAGGCAAGACGGTTGGATTGATAACCCAGTTCGTCCGCGATGGCGCGGATTTTTGCCCGCGTCTCCTCGGCAATGTCGGGCATATCGCGCAAGGCCCTGGAGACCGTGTTTACGCTGTAACCGGTGCGCTCCGCGATGTGCTTGAGCGTGGCGGGTCTGCGAAGGGTTTTGTGTGACATGTCGTTACCATCCGTTGCGTGTTTTCATTCCGGTTCAAAGGGGGATAGGGCCTCACTTAGGCGCTGGACGCCCGCGGTATGGCACTCGCTGATCTCCCTTTCCAGGTGATGATAAAAGTGCTGCGCCGAGGCCTGGCGCCCTTGGGCCAGTTCGCGGCCGCGGTCCGTTAGAAATTTGTCGTAGATGCCCTTCAGCTTCCAATGATATTCCTGAAAGAAGCTGGAGATCTCCGCACCGCCTCCGTCCTGCACAATGCGGCCGTCCGCGTCCAGCAGATAAAGCGGCTCGAAAAACTGACCGCCGTACGTCAGCGTCCGCGCAAGCCCGATGGCGCCTGTCGCCTCCAACTTATCCGCGTCGAAGACGATCTTGGCCTCAATGGTCTGAGGCGCATCGCCCTTTCGGTATCGGTGTGTGCGCACACAGTCAGCCACGTGATCGGCCGCGTCCCGCACCCAGCCCAGTGACAGCAGAAAATCCCTGGCCATGGGCGCGCCGATCGCCGCATGGTCCAGTTCGAGATCGTCATTTTGGTGCTCGCGCCCGATGTCGTGCAGCAAGCAGGCGGCGATCAACACGTCCATGTCGCAGTCCTGTTCCGTCTTGGCGATGTCAAGCGCTTCGTACAGCACACGGTAGATGTGCATCGGGTCATGGGTGGCGTCTTTCATGCATCCCAGCATGTACTGCTCAATGGCCACGTAGGTAGCCTTATTCATTTCTGCGTATCTCCATGGTCGCGTATTTGCTCGTTCAGCAGGTCGATGTTGCCGCAGCCCAGGGAGACCACCAGGTCGCCAGGCTGCCAATGTGCGCGCAGATGGGCCTCCGCATCGTCGAAGCTTGGCGTCAGCGTGGCGTCGATGCCCGCCTTTTTCATGGCGTCCACCAGCATACCGGCGTTGATGTCGCCCGGATCCACTTCGCGGGCGGCGCAGATGTCGGTCACCAGCACCTTATCCGCGTTGGAGAAGCAGGTCATCCACTGGTCGAACAACTTTTTGGTACGAGAGTACGTGTGCGGCTGCAGGACCGCCCATAGCGTCTTGTGGGGCACTTTCGCTGCGATGGACAGCGCGTTTTCGGTCTCGGTGGGGTTGTGGCCATAGTCGGTATAGATCTGCACGCCGTCTGTCGTAGAGGTGAGCTCAAACCGCCTGTGTGCGCCTTCGAACCGGCTTAATGAGTCGCAAACCTGCTGAATCGGCATCTCAAGGATGCTCGCCACCGCGATCACCGCCAATGCGTCAAGCAGGTTGTGCTGACCCGCGACGGACAGCATCAGCTCGCCGATCTGGTGCGCGCGCAGGGTCACGGTGCAATTGGCGCGGCCCAGTTCGTCATAGGTCAATTGCTCGACGGAGATGTCATTATTGCCGCCAATGCCGAAACTCAAGGAGGGCCTGCCGCTGCGGGCCATGACCCGCTGGCAGCGCTCGTCATCGCCACAGCCCACGACCCAGCCGCCCTTTTCCGGCGTCAGATGCGCAAAATCCAGGAACGCTGCCTCAATGTGATCGATGTCCCGATAAAAATCGAGGTGGTCCTCGTCAATGTTGAGGATCACGGCGATGGTGGGGTGAAATTTGAGGAAGCTGGCCGCGAACTCGCATGATTCGACGATGAACAGGTCCTTGCCGCCTTCGAGGGTCGATCCGCCCACGGCATCCAGCTCACCGCCAAAGTGGGCGGTGGGGTTCAGCGCGCAATCGACCGCCACCTGCGTCATCATGGCGGTGGTCGTGGTCTTGCCATGGGTGCCGCTGATGCCCACGGCCTGAGCATAGCCCTCCATCAACTGGCCGATCAGTGCCGCGCGCTCGATCTGCGGGATGCCCAGTTCCCTTGCCTTCGCGCGCTCTGGGTTCGTCTCCGGGATCGCCGCAGTAAAAACGAGCGCGTCGGCACCCTCCACATGGCCAGCCGCATGGCCGATTTGGACCGGGATGCCCTGCGCATTCAGCGCCTCTGTCTTGTGGGACTTGTCGCGATCACAGCCGGTGACGATGTATCCCTGGCTGTGGAGCAGCCCGGCCAGGCCGGACATGCTGCAGCCGCCAATGCCGATGAAATGGATGTGCTTGCCGGTAAGTTCGTGAATGTGCGCTGACATGTTTGATGCGCCTCGCTTATCTTTGATGTCGCCGCGGGGAACAGAGCGGCGCCGATTGCGTATTTCCTAACATTATACGCCGTCCCACTGTGCCACATCAAGTGTTCAGCCGAAAACGGCTCCCAGGCCAGGTTAAACTTATGTTGGATTCTCGCGAAACCACACTTTTCGGCTGTTCAAGCGATGAAAACTGAATTATAATAGTCGCAATACGCGGTAATATTCGGAAAAATGGGGGATCGGGCCATGGATCGGATCAAGCGGAACGAGCGACTGGGCGCAATGGCCGAACAACTGATGTCAGCGCCAAACCATATTCACACGCTGGGCACGTTCTGCGACCGGTTCGGCGCGGCAAAATCCAGCATCAGCGAGGACATCGACATTCTGCGCCAGTCCTTCGACCGGTTCCAGTGCGGGGAGTTGGAAACCATCGCAGGTGCGGCGGGCGGTGTGCGCTACCGGGCCACGTTGCCAAGAGAGCGGGCCAAGACGCAGCTCACAGCGCTTGCTGAGCGGTTGTCCGACCCGTCGCGCGTTTTGCCGGGTGGTTTTCTATACACTGCGGACGTGACCGCGGAGCCGGACACTGCAGAGTTGATGGGCCGCATTCTGGCCCAGAATTACTACGGATCGCGCGCGGACTTGGTGCTGACCATGGAGACCAAGGGCATTCCGATCGCACTCATGACGGCACGGATGCTGTCCGTACCGCTGGTCATTGCGCGGCGCGATTCCAGGGCCTATGAAGGCCCGGCAGTGAAGATCAACTATGTCGCGGGCTCAGGCTCCATCTCCACGATGGCGCTGGCCCGGCGCACCGTGTCCCCGGGGCAGCGCGTGTTGATCATCGACGACTTCATGAAGGGCGGCGGCACACTGCGTGGCATGATGGACATGATGGCTGAGTTCCAGGCCACTGTGGTGGGCGTTGGCGTGATGATCGCAACTGCATCGCCCGAAAAGAAGCGCGTGGATGGCGCGCTGTCTCTGCTGACACTGCACCGCGTGGATCCGGATGCGGGCATTGTTAAGATTGCGCCATCGGAGACGTTTTCGTAGGTGAGATGGCGCGCCGTGTGATATAATAATTAGAATCGCGAACGCGGAGGGACCCGCCATTGGGTCCGTCCGCCATCGCGCTGTTTTGGACAATCGGAGGGCAATGACCGATGTATGTGATCGTGGGCCTGGGCAATCCGGGCGCGAAGTACCACAGGACGCACCACAACGCGGGATTTGACGTGCTGGAGATCCTTGCTGACCGGCTGAACATTCGCATCGACAAGCCGAAGTGTAAAGCCTATGTGGGCGAAGGGATGATCGCCACAAAGCGAGTTGTGCTCGCGAAACCGCAGACCTTCATGAACCTGAGCGGTGAGTCGGTGGTTGCGTTGTGCAACTGGTACAAGCCGGAGGACGACCGGCTGATCGTGGTGTACGATGATGTGGATCTGGACCTTGGCGCGGTGCGCGTCCGGCCCAAGGGCAGCGCGGGCACCCACAACGGCATGCGCTCCATCATCTACCTGCTGGGGCGGGACGATTTTCCGCGCGTGCGCGTGGGCATCGGCAGGCCGCCGGAAAAATGGGACCTGGCTGATTACGTGCTGACGGGGTACAATACCCAGCAGGAACGCGAGACGGCCTTCGACGCCTACAACAAGGCTGCGCAAGCCATAGAGATCCTCGTCAAGGAAGGCGTGCCTGAGGCCGCGGCCTTTGTCAGTAAGAAACCGCAGGAGGGCGCATGATAGGCGAGTTGGATTTGCTGTTTTCGCCGCTTGAGGGATTGGAGCCGTTCGACAAGCTGTCGCAAGCCTTGAAGGGCGGCGCGGCCATCTATGAAGCCCACGGCCTGGATGACTCCCAGAGACATCATATGCTCGCGGCGCTCGCCCGCAAGACGGGCCGAACGCTGCTGATTGTCACGCCTTCCGAGACGGCCGCTCAGCGCGCGGTGCAGGATCTGGCGCTGCTGCTGCCCGGCGGCGTGATGGCGCTGCCGCCGCGCGAGGTCTCGTTTCTGCGCACGGCTGCATCCAGCCGAGAGATCGCCATGCGCCGGATTGAGGCGTTGGGCAAACTGCTCACGGGCGATCTGGCGGCGCTGGTCGCGCCGGCGGACGCGCTGATGCACCGGCTGATGCCGCAAGCGTCGTTCCTTTCCCACATCGTTGAGCTGCGAGAGGGCGACCGAATGGACCCGCAGCAACTGATCCGCCGCCTGGTCGAAGCGGGCTATGAGCGTGAGGATGCCTGCGAGGCCCATGGCCAGTGCGCCATGCGCGGCGGCATCGTGGATGTGTTCCCCGTGGGCGCGCAGGACGCGATCCGCGTGGAATTCTTTGACGATGAGATTGACTCGCTGCGCGATTTCGATGTGATGACCCAGCGCTCAACCCGAAAGCGCGAGATGGCACGGATCTTTCCTGCCGCCGAGGTTTTGCTGACCGCCGATCAAGCAAAAGCAGGCGCGGAACGGCTTATGCTGGCGCTGGAGCAGGCGCGCTCAACGAGGCGGCACGGCCATGAGGATCATCAAAAGCACATTGAGCAAACATTTGGGCTGGGTTCGTTTGATGAGCTGTTCAGCGAGGATGAGGACCAATCCACATCATCAAGGCCCGCGAAAGGCGCGGAAAAGAACAAGAAGGTCCAGGCCACTGTGACCGATGAAGACTGGTTCGGCTCAGTCTCGTTCGCCGATGAAAAGGCCGAGACCCAGATGATGCGCACCGCATTGGGCAAGCACTTTGCCCACCGACTGGATTCGCTGAAATCCGGCCGGATGGGCAGCTATGACCCCATGCTGATGCACGTGCTGCTACCCAAGACCGAGACGTTGCTGGACTATTTTCATCAACCGCTGGTGGTGCTGGACCATCCCGAGCGGCTTCGAGAGCGCACGGACAACCGCATGCTGGAGTTCACAGAGGTGTTTAAGGCTGCGCTGGAGCAAGACGATGCGCTGCCCGCCCAAGCGGACCTGCTGCTGTCCTTCGATCAGTTGATGCCCCATTTTGACCGGCACACGGTGCTGTTGATGCACGTGTTTGCCAAGACCGAGCCGGACTTCAAGCTGAAGGGAACCTTCGCCTTTGATGGCGTCGGCGCGGCGGGGTATCAGTCAAACATGGCCGAGCTCAAGCGCGACCTCAGGCGCTGGATGGATGAAGGCTGGCGCGTGGCGATCCTGGCGGGCGGCGTGGCGCGCGGCGGCCGGTTGAACAAGCTGCTGTTCGACATGGACATACCGGCCCCTTTTATGGAGCGGCCGCCGGAATCGCTCACACCCGGCGAGCCGGTCATCATCCCGCAATCGATGCTGCGCGGATTCCTCTATCCGGGCATCAAGTTCGCGGTCCTGACCGATGCGGACATCTTCGGCGCGGGCAAATCCAAGGCCATCAAGGCAAAGTCGGGGGAAAAGCTGGCCGCGTTCACGGACCTTTCTGTGGGCGATTATGTGGTTCATGAAAGCCACGGCATTGGCCGATACATGGGCACTGTACGGTTGTCCAGCGAAGGGACGATGCGCGATTTTCTGCACATCCAGTACCTGGGCGCAGACAAGCTGTATGTGCCCACGGACCAGCTGGACCGCGTACAGAAGTATATCGGTTCCGAGGGCGAAGCGCCGAAGCTGAACCGCCTCTCAGGCGGCGAGTGGCAGAAACAGAAGGCGAAGGTCAAGGCCTCCATCCGCGAAATCGCGGGCGAGTTGGTGAAGCTGTACGCGGCCCGCGCCAAGGCCGACGGTCACGCGTTCGGCGCGGACACCCCCTGGCAGCGGGAGTTCGAGGACAGTTTTGAGTTTGAAGAGACCCCGGACCAGGTCACCGCCATCGACGACATCAAGCGCGATATGGAAAAGAGCCAGGTCATGGACCGGCTGCTGTGCGGCGACGTGGGTTATGGAAAGACCGAAGTGGCGCTGAGGGCCATCTTCAAGTGCGTGATGGACGGAAAACAGGCCGCACTGCTGGCACCTACGACGATTCTGGTGCAGCAGCACATGGCGACCATGCGCAAGCGGTTTGCCGGATTCCCCGTGCGCGTGAAGTCGCTGAGCCGGTTTTCCACGCCGCTGGAGCAAAAGAATACCCTGGAGTCCCTGAAAAGGGGCGAGCTGGATGTGGTCGTGGGCACACACCGGCTGCTGGGCAAGGATGTGGCGTTCAAGAACCTGGGACTGCTTGTGGTGGATGAAGAACAGCGGTTTGGCGTCAAGCACAAGGAGACCATCAAGCAGATGAAGAACAAT
>JAVBTW010000218.1:0-3697 GCA_031555975.1 Eubacteriales bacterium | reverse complement strand
TTAAATGCGTAATAAATTGTGACGGGGATATCCTCCCGAGCGTACTCATTTACTTGCGTAAAAGCACGAAGCATTCCATCCTCAAAAAAGTCGCGCGCCTTTTCTACACTACCTCCAAAGCGATAAGGCGTGGCAACCAATTCTTCCACTTTAGGCACGAGCATGGTTCGGAAGAGTTTCGGATACACGTCCTTTAGCGCCTGACGCATCCAGACATAAAAGAAGTCCGATAGGTCTGCGTATCCTATATTGTCATAATATGGCGGATCGGTAGATATTGCTATATTACGCAACCCATTATCACTTTGAGCATCAAATTGGCTAACACGCGCAATACTTGCTGCCGGTAGTGTTAGAATTGATTTCACAACCCAGTTAAGCATATTATCAAAACAGCCAGTTGAATTAGAGAAGACATTCGCTTCAGCAAAATCCCAAACCATGGGTATTGCCTGTCTTGCGAATGTATTTCTTATTGCGCCTATGGTATTGATCCATGATGCTATTGATGACGAAACATCTGCCTCCCTGTCTACGACAAACGCCAAATACACCCCCACAGCCTGGCCGTAGGCGGTGGCTCCGGAGCCGCCATCGGAGAGGGGGATGAAGTCGTTTTTCAGCCCGGCGGCGACCGCGTCGGCCTCGGCCTTCTTCTGCGCCTCCCCCACCAACTCGCTGAACGTTGTCAGCGCCGTCAACTGGCGGTTGGTAAACAATTTGTCATAAGTATCCAACCCATAGTTAACGCACCAAAAGTTCCGCGCATCATCACAAGGTAAACTTGCGGACGGATATACATTTGGTTTTTGCACCTTTGCAGCCAACTGGTGGATTTCATCGGGAGACAGATAAATGCGTCCGCTTGTTCCTTCGGCGACAATCGCCAACAGCTGCGCATCCATCCGCCTACTCATTGCTTCGTCTTTTATGTACTCCGGTGTCGATGCCTCGCCGCAACGAATGCACTTGAACTTTGCACCACGTGCCATTTTCGGTGGTTCTGGAGGCTTCCCATGACCGGTTTTCACGGCATAGACAATCTTCTTCTCATTGGGATCGATAATCGGCTCAATCCATGCCTCTTTACCCTTCTTCTTGGACAACACGAAACTGCTCGCCAGCGGCATCTCGCACCCACACGCGGGGTTGGGGCACTTCACGGTGCGCGCCCAAATCCAGGCGATGACGGTGGCCTCGCCGCCGCCCTGCGCCTGGGGCAGCTTGACCTTGGGATACAGGTGTCCAATGCGCTCGAACGCCTGCCGCTTCATCCATTCGCCGTAGTAGCGCACGTCCTCCGCCAGTCCCTTCGCGCCCTGCCAGTGAACGTCCGCGCCCAGCTGCTTGCGGGCGTCCGGATTCACGGGCGGCTTGTTTGCGAACTTGGGCGGAATCTCGATCATGGCCTTGTTGATCATCACGGCCACGGGGTTGAGGTCGGACGCGTGCGCCTCCAGCCCCAGCCGCTGCGCCTCCAGCGGGATCGCGCCGCCGCCCGCGAACGGGTCCAGCAGCGCGGGCGGGTTGCCGTCCGTGGACTTCAGTATCTCGGCCTTGGCCTGGTTCAATATGTCCTGGTTGTTGGAGTTCTCCCAAATCACCAGCTGGCGCAGCAGCGCAAACAGCCGCTCGCGCTCCTTGGACTGCTCCTCCTCTGTGGGGAACAGCTCGGGGTGGGACGAGGGATCATCCACCAGCGACGAGAAGATGACCGCCCTGGCGGCGGCCAGCGGACGGCGCGCCCACCACAGGTGCAGCGTGGACGGGTGTCCATGGCGAATGGATTTTTCGCGCGCGGATTCCGCGTTGATGGCCTCCAGCGGCAGCGCCACCTCGATCAGTTTCTTTTTGTATGCCATGTATGTCGTCCTCACTTCTGCAAGATGATCTGCGCGTGATTGACCAAGTCCATGATGTCGAAGTTCACGCTGGTGGCGGTGAAGTCCGGCGCGTTTTTGAACGGTCTTTGTAAGTATACCGTGCGCGTTTGTAAACCGTCTACCTCGACGATGGCCAAAATGAACTCCTCCGGCTTGTTCAGCGCGGTCAGAATCTCGTTTTTCGACACGGTGACCACGGTCGAACCCTTCCGGCGACCCTTGACCTCGATGAACCTGAGGCAGTTGCCGCCCTTGCGCATGTGCTTGGGGACGATGGATTCCACGTCGTAGCCGCACTTTTGTGCGCTCACATCGCTGGGCTTATACCCAAGCCCTGCCTCGATGTCCATGACGGCCTTCATGGCGGCCAGCTCCACGGCGCGCTTGTCCGCACCGCCAAAATCCTCCGGCTGCGGCTTGCCCGGCATCAGTTGCTCAAGCAGCCCTCGCGGGATCACCAGCGCGCCGCCCACAACCACCGGCGGCACCGCCGCGATGCGCTTTTCCTTTTCCAGCTCCGCCAGGCGCTTTTGCATGCGCGCCGCCAAGTCCTCCGCGCGGCGCGCCGCCTGCTCGGAGTTCAGCTTGGCGATGGGCTTCCCGGCGGCCTCCTTTTGCTTGAGCTCGGCGGCGCGGTAGTCCCAATACTGGATCTCTGCGGTCAGCCGCTCCTTCACTGCCTTTACTGTCTTGGCGATCATCTTCTCCTTGCGGGCGCGCACCTCGGCCACATGCGCGGGGATGATGTTCGCGATGGCATAGCCGCGCGCGATGTCTTCCACGCCGGATTTGAGCCAGTTTTGTGCGTCTAGGAACTGGCGGATGGCCGCACCTTCATCTGCGGATGGCGCGCGATAATCTAGGTAGGGCGCGTATCCGGCTGCAGACGCTTCGCCGCCCTGGTTGAGCTCCACGAAATGCACGTGCTTGCTGATCACGCGCTGTCCGCCACCGGGCAGCATGACGCCGTCCTGAATGGCATCCTCGATGTAGAACAGCAGCCGCGCTTCTGTGGATTGATCGCTGTCGTCGATGAACACCGCGCCGCGATTCATGACGTCCACATTTTGTTCGCGGATCAGATCGATGGTGGCCTCCAGCAGCGGATGACCTGGGCAGATCAGATCGGCGTCGACAAGCCCCTGCGGGCTGGTCAACGCTTTCTCAAAGCAAACGCGCTCATATTTTTGAAGCACCGGCTCGCCAAACCCGATCAGCCGGTCGCGATTGCGCAGTGCGAAGGGCACGAAGGTGATCTCATGGCGTCCCTTTTCGCGGGCGTGGATCTTGCCGCCCACACTCTTAAACGCCTCGATGAAGAACGCCTCGATGAAGTGGGGCTGCAGCTTGTGCGCCTCCATGCGCTCCATGTCCTCACGGATGGCCATGACCTTGTTCACGTCCATCACGTCCTCGGTGAGCGCGTGTTCATCGAGCAGCGCACGCAGCGCATCCTGATTCAGCGCGTGATCCACCACCTGATACAGACGTGCGCGCACGTCTGGGTCGTTGCCATAGCGGATGGCGTCGATCAGCAGCTCCCGAAGCGGGCGGTTCTCGAACGTGAGCTTGCCCAGGATGTCGAACACCTTGCCGCCCAGCGCTCCACGCTCCTGCTCCAGCTTTTCAAACAGCCGCTGGAACACCATGCCCTCGCGGGTCTCCTTGGACACCAGGTTCCACAGGTGGCAAACCTCCGTCTGGCCAATTCTGTGGATGCGCCCGAAGCGCTGCTCGAGGCGGTTGGGGTTCCACGGAAGATCGTAGTTGACCATCAGGTGCGCGCGCTGCAGGTTGATGCCCTCACCGGCGGC
>JAVBTW010000076.1:0-5875 GCA_031555975.1 Eubacteriales bacterium | reverse complement strand
GGTGAAGATCGTGCCGACCGCGCCGGATTCAAAGTGCATCGTGCCGGTCACATAGGTGTCCACGTTCACTTCGATGTCCTCACCGTAATGCGGCTGGCTGGTGATCGTGCGGTGATCAAAGCTGCGCTTGGTCACGCCCGTCACGCCCGCGATGCCGCCCAGCAGGTTGATCATGGCGGTGACAGAGTAAGGGCCCATGTCCATCATCGGGCCGCCGCCGCGCTGGTAATAGAAATCCGGGTCGGGATGCCAGGTCTCGTGTCCATGGCAGATCATGAAACAGGCGGCGCCCACCACGTCGCCAATCATCCCGTCGTCGATCAGCTTTCTGCAAGTTTGAATGCCCGCGCCGAGGTAAGTGTCCGGCGCGCCGCCGATCATCAACCCCTTTTCCTTGGCCAGTTTGACCAGCGCGATGCCCTCGTCATAGTCCGCCCCCAGCGGCTTTTCGCTGTAGACATGCTTGCCCGCTTCGAGCGCGGCCTTGGTCACTTCAAAGTGCTCATAGGGGCGCGTCAGGTTCAGCACGATCTGCACATCAGGGTCCTTGA
Organism: Eubacteriales bacterium; assembly: GCA_031555975.1. Taxonomy (GTDB): domain Bacteria; phylum Bacillota; class Clostridia; order Christensenellales; family Aristaeellaceae; genus JAJDGF01. The sequence continues at coordinate 5,324 of JAVBTW010000076.1, read as the reverse complement.
ACGCGTCGTGCATGGAGTCGTAGATTTTCGGAATGCCGTAGTCCGCCTGCGCCTTCTCTGCCCGCTCGCGGATCAAGTCGCACACACCGAGGATCTTCACTTCCTTGAACATCTTCGTCAGGTTCTCCAGATAGATGCCGCTGATCGCGCCAACGCCGATCATAGCGATGTTGACCATGGTTTTACCTCCTGTTTGATGTGATTGACCCTCCATAATCAAATGGATCAGGGCTTACCTAGATCCTGCACGACATGCCGCACTTCTTCTCCTGCGACTCGAACAGCAAATCAATGACATTCATCACGCGCAGCGCCTGCTCGGGCTTGACAATCAGCTCAGCCTTGCCTTCCAACACGCCCACGATGTTCTTGTAGTATTCCGACCAGTCCGTCTTGACCTCCGGCAGCGGCAGCTCGCGCGTGGTCTCTGGCGGCCGGGGCGCCATGGTCCTTGTGGGACCCGCCTCTGTGTAGACGATGTCGTCCGCCCACTCCAGCGGCGCGTCGGTGTTCAACTGCACGATCCGGCCGCCACAGCTCCAATCGTCGATCTGCATGGTGCCGTTCTGGCAGCACACGTGCCAACGGGGCTGCAGGATGAAACAATTCGTGGCCATTTCCAGCATCACCGTCACGCCCTCTTCAAACCGCAACGTGACCCTGATGTTGTCGTCCACCTCATCGTTCATGATGGGCAACAGGTGCGCGTCCACGGCAATGACCGGCGATTTAAACATGTCCATCACCTGGTCGATCAGGTGCACACCCCAGTCCAGCAGCATGCCGCCGCCGTTGAGCTTGTGGCCGCGCCAGCCGTGCATGGACCCACGGGAACCCTGAACCTTGCTCTCGATAAAGTAGGGCTTGCCGATGAGCCCGGATTCCAATACCGTGCGCACAATGCGGTAGTCCTTGTCCCAGCGCCGGTTCTGATGGATGGAGAACAGCTTGCCCGTCTCCTTTGAAACCTCGATGATTTCCTCCAGTTCCTTTGAGTTCATCGTGACGGGTTTTTCACTGACCACGGCCTTGCCCGCGCGCAGGGCGCGGATCGCCAAGTCCTTGTGAAAGTTGTTTGGCGTGGCGATGGTGACGATGTCCACATTCGGATCGTTTATCACGGCATCGACCGAATCATATGTCCGAAGGTCGCGCTCGCGCGCCTTTTGCATGGCCTCTTCACGCACGTCATAGACGCCCACGACGTTGATCTCAGGCACCTTTTCCGTGATGCTCTCTTGGTGCCAACCGCCCATTCCGCCAAATCCGATGATCGCTAGGTTCATGTTGAAAGTCCTCCTGTCGATGGTAGCAGTGCTTCGATTGCAGAATAGCACAAACCGTGATATAATTCTACCCATATTGGCATAAATCCTGCTCAAATATTTTGCGGGTCACAGGTTGTCATGGTCACACCTCAAATTCGCCTTATTTGGCCATCGCTGCCACAAAATGTGGGATATGCGCGTCTAATCGCAAGCACATCCCCAAGGAGGACCCTGAACCGATGAGAAAATGGGCTTTGGTATTGTTCCTGCTGATCTTTCTGACCGTCACAACCTGCGTCGCGCGCAGTTCCTACGCCAAAGCGGAAGATCAAGCGCCCGAACAGGCCGATATCGAACCGGCAGCCGCGGAGCTGCCGCTGCTGGTGAACCTGGATCATCCGTTGCCCGAAGGCTACGAACCGGAAAAGCTTGTGGACCTGTACGATCACAAGCGATCCTTCAAACTGGCCAACACCGGCATCTACATGGAGGCCCGCGTTTTCGAGGCCATGAACGAGATGTTCAAGGCCGCCAAGGGCGATGGCGTGACAGGTTTCATTGTCACCAGCGGCTTCCGCACGCAGAAAAAACAGGCCAAGATCTATAAAAGCGACAAAGAAGGGGTCGCCGCCAAGCCCGGCTTCAGCGAACACCAGACGGGCCTGGCATTCGACGTGACCGCAGGCAGCAGCGGCAACTTCGCCAAGACCAAGCAATTCAAGTGGCTGAGGGAGCACTGCTGGGCGTATGGGTTCATCCTGCGGTACCCGAAGGATAAGATAGATTTGACACAGATTCCCTACGAACCGTGGCATTACCGCTACGTGGGGGTGGAGCACGCGATGAAGATCAAAGCAGCAAAGGTGTGCCTGGAAGAATACGTCGCCGCGGGCGGCCAAGTGGAGCCCGCCGCGGAAGAAGAGGCGCTGATCGAACCAGCCGCATAGCGAGCCTTTCATTGGCGCCTCCGCGCCCGCCGCTGCTGTCGTGAGCGCAGCGAAGGACCTCCACATCGCGGACAGCGTTCCAGCAGGAACGTCGCTGCGGCGGGGAGGTCCTTCTCTGCGCTCAGGATGACACCGGTGGTGACGACTGCATCCAGCACCTATTTCTATAACGCCTATTTCCGAAACTGAGGCAAGTAGTCCTCATTCTGCTTGAACATCTCGTCCACCATGTCGCGGATCTCCTTCAACGACAGCACCGCGCTGGTCAGCGGATCAAAGCAGATGGCTTGGTAGATCATTTCCTTGTCGCCCGCGAGGCTGCCGTTCACGGCCAACTCCTCGATCTGTGCGCTGATGCCGCTGAGCAGCGCGCACTGAGCGGGCATCGCGCCCACATGAATCGGCTCCAGGCCATGGCGGCTGGCCAGCACCGGGACCTCGACGCAAGCGCCGGTCGGCAGGTTGTCGATCAGCCCGAAGTTGCGCACATTGCCGTTGAACTTGAACATCTCGCCGTCGCCCATGATGGCGTTGAAGATATACGCTGCGTACTCATGGCCGCGCACCAGATCCACCGGTTCAGACAACCACTTCTTGATGTCATCCTTCCAGGTGTTGATCCGCGCCTTGTACTCGTCCAGGATGTATGCGTACACGCCCGGATTCCAGCCGGTACCCGGCAGACAGTACTTTTCGATCAGGTCGGGCCGCTTTCTGAACCAGGCGTTGTATTCACTGTTGTGGCCGGACGACTCCGTCACATAGTACCCCAGCGCCAGGTACAGCTCATTGCGCACGATCTCTTCATTGTACACCTCGGGGCGCTCGGTGATGGCCTTGCGGATGGCCGGATAGGCGTCTTTACCGTTCCACAGGAACTCGGTGTAAAACGCCTGGTGGTTGATGCCCGCGCAGGTGTATGAGATCTCGTCATGCTTCGCGCCAATCCAGTCCGCCAGCATGTTCGCGGTGCCTTGCACGCTGTGGCACAGACCGCTGGTCACCATGTGCGGGTATGCGCCCTGCACGGTTCTGCACAGCATGGCCATGGGATTGGTATAGTTGAGAAAAACCGCATTCGGGCACAGCCGGTCGATGTCCTTCGCGATGTCCATGATCGGGTTGACGGTGCGCAGGTAGCGGAAGATGCCGCTGGGTCCGCGCGTGTCGCCCACGTTGGTGTCCACGCCATACTTTTTCGGGATCAGGATGTCGTGCTGCCACACGTCCACACCGCCCGCGAGGATGGTGCAGATCACGCCGTCCGCGCCCTTGAGCGCTTCTGTCCTGTCCTGGGTGGCGATGGCTTTCGCGCCGTACTTGCCCGATTCGATGATGGCGTCCACCGCCTGCTTGATGAACGAAAGCCGCTCCGGATCCACGTCCATCAGGTACAATTCGCTGTCCGACAGCGCCGGAAAGGACAGGATGTCGCGGATCAGCGCGCGCGTGAAGCCGAAGCTGCCCGCTCCGATAAAGGCGAATTTGCGTGGCATGTGGGTGTTCCTCCTCGTATTGTGATCCATGGGTCCGCTTAGGTATTCGACGGGATTTGGCGAATCCCTGCATGGAATGGGGAAGAGTTTTCCAGCTTGCAAATCTTCCGCCGGTGTCATCCTGAGCACAGCGAAGGACCTCCGCCGCCGCAAACGCATCCCCTTTATCGGAGAATGCCGCCTGCGGGCGGGGGAGGTCCTTCGCTGTGCTCAGGATGACACCGGGGGAAACGAATGACACTCGTCATCGACATCATCCTGGTCTGACCGCTTGGCAAGCGCTGCGTAATTCGGTTCCTTAGATCCGCGCCACGCCGGTATCGCGCGCGGCCTGCGCCACGGCCTTGGCGACCTTCTGCGCAACGCTCTTGTCCAGGGCGGAGGGGATGATGTACTCGGCGTTCAGCTCGGCGTCAGACACGCAGTCCGCGATCGCGCGCGCCGCCGCGATCTTCATCGCATCGTTGATGTCGCTGGCCCGCACATCCAGCGCGCCGCGGAAGATGCCCGGGAACGCCAGCACGTTGTTGATCTGGTTCGCGAAGTCGCTGCGGCCGGTGCCCACGATGGCCGCGCCCGCCGCCTTGGCGATGTCGGGCATGATCTCGGGGGTCGGGTTTGCCATGGGGAACAGGATCGGATCCTTTGCCATGCTCTTCACCATTTCCGCGGTGACGCAGCCCGGAGCCGAAACGCCAATGAAAACGTCCGCGCCCACCAGCACCTCTGCCAGCGTGCCCTTTTTCTTGTCGTAGTTGCTGATCTTCGCCATCTCTTCCTTTTCGGCGTTCAGGCCGCCGCGGCCATCATAGATGGCGCCCTGACGGTCGCACAGGATGACGTTCTTCAGGCCCATCGCCTGCAGCAGCTTGATGATCGCGATGCCCGCCGCGCCCGCGCCGGAGGTCACGACCGAGATGTCCTCAAACTTCTTGCCGGTCAGCTTCAACGCGTTGAACATGGCCGCCAGTGTCACAACCGCGGTCCCGTGCTGATCGTCGTGGAAGATCGGGATGTCACAGGTCTCCTTTAGGCGGCGTTCGATCTCAAAGCAGCGCGGCGCGGCGATGTCCTCGAGATTGATGCCGCCAAACGAGCCGGCGAGCATCGTCACGATGTTCACGATTTCGTCCACGTCCTTCGTGCGCACACAGAGCGGGAACGCATCCACATCGCCAAAGTGCTTGAACAGCAGGCACTTGCCCTCCATGACCGGCATGCCCGCCTCGGGGCCGATGTCGCCCAGACCCAGCACCGCCGTGCCGTCCGTCACAACGGCGACCAGGTTGCCGCGGCGGGTGTACAGATAGCTCTTGTCCACGTCCTCGGAGATCTCAAGGCACGGCGCGGCAACGCCGGGGGTGTAAGCGATGGACAAGTCGTCCCTGGTCGCCAGCGGAACCTCGGTGGTCACGCGGATCTTGCCTTTCCATTCCTTGTGCATCTCAATCGCTAGCTTGGCATAATCCTTGGCCATGGTGGGGGTACCTCCTTGTGATGATATTAACAATCTTGGGCAGTGGATCGGCGGGGGAAGTCTCCCCCGCCACACACTGTGAGTCCGCAGGTCGATTCATGATCCAATCAGCTTCGATGGTCTTATCATAGTGCAT
>JAVBTW010000250.1:0-13772 GCA_031555975.1 Eubacteriales bacterium | reverse complement strand
CCTATTGAGGATACAGGAAGATCCATCGCTGTGCTCAGGATGACCGCGTCTTTGCTTGCATCAAGCGTTCTCAATCAGCCCCATCCGCATCAGCTCAGCCTTGAGCCGCGCTTCCAACGCCTCACCAACCTCGGCCAGCGGCGCCCTGAGCCGCCCGCTGTCCATGCCCATCAGCTTCATCGCGGCCTTCAGCGGCTGCGGGTTCGGCTCCACAAACAGCAGCTTGATCAGCGGAAGCCACAGCATCTGCAGCGTTCTGCAGCGCCTGACATCGCCCATCAGAAAGCTCACCGCCATGTCGTGCATCTGGTGTGGGATCACGTTCGCAGCCACCGAAATGACACCCGCGCCGCCCAGCGCCATGATGGGCAGCACTTGCGTGTCCTCTCCGGAATAGATGGTGAGCTGTTCACCCAGCAGCGAGATCGTCTGCATCAGCTGGACCAGGTCCCCGTTCGCCTCCTTCAGCGCCACAATGTTCTGCTGTTCCGCCAGCCGCGCATTGGTCTCGGGCAGCAAATTCACGCCGGTGCGCCCGGGCACATTGTACAGGATGATCGGCAAACCGACCTCGCTCGCCACGGCGAGGTAGTGCTCAGCAAGCCCTTTTTGACTGGGGCGGTTGTAATACGGCGTGACGATCAGCAGTCCGTCCGCGCCCAGCTGTTCGGCGCGCTTGCTGAGCTTCACGCAGGTGCGCGTACTGTTGGAACCGGTGCCGACGATGACCGGAACGCGGCCATTTGAAACTTCCAGCGCAATTTCCACCGCACGGTCCCGCTCCTCCTGCGGCATGGTGGAGGGTTCGCCGGTGGTGCCGCAGATGATCAGCGCGTCCGTGCGTTGTTCGATCTGCCACTCTATCCGCTCGCGCAGCCGTGCTTCGTCCAATCCGTCCTCCGCAAACGGCGTCGCCAACGCCACGCCAGACCCCCGAAACAGAATGGGTTTCATAAATATGATCACTCCTTTGCGTGTTGGTCGCGGTGGTGCGCTCGGCGCCGACTCTGGGACGCCGCCCCACAACAAAGCGGGGCCTACCGCCAGCCGCGCCACGTTTTACCGCATCGCGGCGGGAGCAAGCCCCGCCTTCGTTTGTACTTGGATTCGCGTTATTTATGGACGATATACCCCGCGTGGCATAGCATCTCTGCCGTCAAGACAGCGCCGCCCGCCGCGCCGCGCACGGTATTGTGGGACAGGCTGACGAACTTGTAGTCAAAGATAGAGTCCCTTCGCAGCCGCCCAATCGTGATGCCCATGCCATTGTACATGTCCCGGTCAAGCCTCGTCTGGGGCCGGTTGTCTTCGGTGAAATACGTGAGGAACTTCGCCGGCGCGGAGGGCAGCTTCGCCCGCTGAGGCAGGCCCTCGTAGGCGTCCCAGCAGGCCAGTATTTCGTCGATCTCGGGCAGCCGGTCAAACGACACCGACACCGCTGCCATGTGGCCGTCCGCGGCAGCAATGCGCACACACTGCGCCGAGATCAGCGGCTCGCGCGATGACACGATCTCATTGCCCGAGATCTTTCCCCAGATCTTCAACGGCTCTATCTCGCTCTTCTCCTCCTCGCCGCCGATGTAGGGGATCACATTGTCCACCATCTCGGGCCAGGTCGCGAACGTCTTGCCCGCGCCGGAAATGGCCTGATAGGTGCACACGCTGGCGGACTTCAGCCCGAACTCGCGCAGCGGATGCAGCGCAGGCACATAGCCTTGGATGGAGCAATTGGGCTTCACGGCCACAAACCCCAACTTGGTGCCCAGCCGCTTCCGCTGGGCATCGATGATGGTCATGTGGTCGTCGTTGATCTCGGGGATCATCATGGGCACATCGGGCGTATGCCGGTGCGCGCTGTTGTTCGATACGATTGGCAGCTCCGCCTTGGCATAGGCATCCTCCAGATCGCGGGTTTCCTGCTTGCTCAGGTCTATTGCGCAGAACGCGAAATCGGCGCCCTCCGCGACCTTCGCGATGTCTGAGGCGTCCACGATGGTCATGTTCTTGTACTTTTCCGGAATCGGCCAGTCAAACGCCCAGCGGCCCGCCACAGCCTCCTCGTACGTCTTGCCCGCCGAACGCGCGGACGCCGCCAGCGTCACCACATGAAACCACGGATGGTCCTGCAGAAGCGTCAGAAAGCGCTGTCCCACCATGCCCGTCGCGCCGATGATTGCCACATTGTACTTCGTCAACGGAATCGCCCCCAAATCTATCGTATTTGCCCGCTCTCGGTTTTAGTCCACATCAATGCCCGGAAAGCGCATGAGCATCCGTTCAGGCCGAAACCCGCTCGTTGCCGCCAGGCGCATCGCGCCATTGAGCTTCGTCCACACATCAAAGTATGCGGATGTGAGTCCCCTGTCCGCCCAATACTGACGCGCCTGGTCCATCAAATGGCTCCCAACGCCCCTGCGCTGCCAATGGGGCGGGGTCAGAATCACACCCACCACGCCGCAATCTCCATCCGACCAGGTCAGCATTTCCCCCGCCAGCCCGTCCGGTGCGGCCAGCAGCAGCCTGCAAAAGTCCGGCTTCTCTTTAATGGCCTTGAGCCAATCGTCGTCCACATCGCTGGCGAACATGGCGTTGTAACGCTCAATGAAGTACTTTGATTCCTTCTCGTCGATCAGATAGTCCTTGACATTCACGCAGCCGCGCGGCATGGGTTTCACGAGCGGCCCTTTGCGGACCTCCTTTGTCATGCGCAACAGCCCGTCGTCGTCCCGATAACCCTGGGTCAGCAACACATCCATCCTGGCCTCATCATCCGGAGTGACCTCGGTAAAGATGCGCGCCGGGGTGCCCGGTTTCAGGCGGGCAAGCAACATCGCTCGTGCGGTCGCCGCGCCCAGCAGCGCGAACAGCGCGGCGTCCTCGCAGTGGGTGCGGATCTGCATGTGGTGCGGTCGCGACGGGAACAGCGTGTCCCGCATCGCCTCCACCACATCCGCCGTGCCCAGCTCCGACTCCACATCGTCAAACGCCACAAACGTGTTTTCGATCTCCTGCCCCACCGGGGGGACCGCTGCATGCCGGATCTTCACAGGTGTTCTCTCCCTTGCTGTGCGGTCTTGCCGTTGACGTTACTCCCACTCAATCATCGCCGGGGGCTTTGATGTGATATCATACACCACGCGATTCACGCACGGCACCTCGGTAACGATCCGCTCGCAAACCCGTTCCAGCAGGTCATAGGGCATTCGATAAACCATGGCCGCGCCCGTGGCGCCTGGATTCACAGCCCGCAGCGCAACAGTGTAGCCGTAACCATTCTGGCCCTTGGTCCGGGTATCGGTCAGCACGGCAAAGTATTGGCGCACCTTTTTGTCGACGCCCGCGCTGTGCACCTCGTCGTGCAGGACCTTGTCCGCCTTTCGCACCACCGCGATGCGCTCTGCAGTGGCCTCACCGACCACGCGCAGCGCCAAGCCCGGGCCTGGGAACGCCTGGCGGTTCACCAGCTCCGGCGGGAGGCCCAGCAGCCTACCCAGCTCGCGGACCTCGTCCTTAAACAGATACCGCAGTGGCTCCAGCATGCCATCGGGCCTGTGCGCCCATGTTTCTGGCTCGTCCAAAACATCATTGTAGATGGTCCCCTGGGCGGACAGATCTCCCTCGCCCATGGACGCCTTCGCGTCGCGAACAACGCCCTCATAGGTGCGGTACATGGCTTCGCGCTTCTGTGCGCTCTCTGTCAGACCGGAGAGCGCCTTCAGGAATCGGGGCTGCGCCTGGATCACTTGAAGCACAATGCCCTGCTCATCGAAGTGGCGCTGCACCATCTCGCGCTCCCCCTCGCGCATCAGACCCGTGTCCACGTGCATACAGGTCAGCGAATCACCCACGGCGCGGTGGATCAGCGCGGCGCACACGGAGCTGTCTACGCCGCCGGAGATGGCGATCATGGCCCTGTGCACGCCCACCTTCGCGCGAATGTCGTCCATGGACCAGTCGAGAAACGCCTCCATGTTCCAGTTCGGCTCCGCACCGCAGATGCCGCGCGCGAAATTGCGCAGGATCCTCAGTCCGTCCGGATCGTTGGCCTCGGGGCAAAACTGCATGCCCCATACCTTCTTTTCCGGACACTCAAACGCCACGCTGCGACCGTCGCCGGTGGCCGCGGTCTTTGTAAAGCCCAGGGGCAGCTCGATGTCATCGAGCCGATCGAACGTGCGGTCCGACTGGGTCAAGCCCTTGAACAGCGGCACATCGTCAAACACCACATCGCTCGCGGGTACGGCGAACTCCGTGGATTTCAATCGTCCGCCCGCCGCCCTCAGCATGATTCGCGCGCCATACCCGATGCCGAGCATCGGCAGACCCAGCCGATGCACCGCTTGGGGTATGCGCGGCGCGTCTGCCGAGAAGGCATCCTTGCTGTCTCCAGCGATAATGAGACCGCGCGGCTGACGCCGCAGAATTTGCTCCACTGGGGCGTCGATGGGCAGCACGGTGCAGAAGACTTGCTCTCCGCGCATGCGCCGCGCGAGGGCCCGACCGTCCAATCCCCCAAAGTCCAACACCACAATGCCATCCTGATACATACAGAACCTCCTGACGTGTATCCCGTCCGGGCGCGGCCGGTCTCAGCGCGGCTCCGCCAACGCATCCGTGCCGTTGTTGCGCAGTTTCACAATCTCGATCTTGCGGAGGACTTGCTCCGTCACATCAATGTTCAGCGCCACCATCAGCTGCAGCCCGTACATCATCACATCCGCGAACTCTTCGCCGATCTGTGCGGTGCGTTCCGGGTCCTCGCCGCGCATCAGCGCGTGCACACGCTCCGGCGATAGCCACTGAAAGTGTTCCAACAGTTCCGCCATCTCTACCGTCATCGCCATGGCCACATGCTGTGGGTTCTGAACGCCGTCCACACCCCAGCCCTTTTTCCTGCATAGCGCCATGATGCGCTGCTTGAGCTCAGATATCGTCACGTCGCGGTCTGTCATCGCGTAGCACCTCTATAGTATACCCATGATACGTCATTATACAAAAAAGAGACCGGTTTTGCAAGTAGCGCCCATGTGAAGATGCAAACCACCCTGTCACCCCGCACATCGCCGTGTCATCCCACTCGCCGTGTCATCCCACTCGCCGTGTCATCCCACTCGCCATGTCATCCCACTCGCCATGTCATCCCACTCGCCATGTCATGCCACTCGCCATGTCATCCCACTCGCCATGTCATCCCACTCGCCATGTCATCCCACTCGCCGTGTCGCTCCATCCCCGCCGTGTCATCCTGGCCCCCTTCGTGTCATCCTGAGCGAAGCGAAGGACCTCCCCCGCGAGGACGATCCCCCTGGGGGACGTCAGCTGCGGGCGGGGAGGTCCTTCGCTAGCGCTCAGGATGACACGAGGGGGCAGGAGACACTGCGGGACCAGTCTGACACCACGGAAACACTGCACGGCGCGAACGCGCTTTGCGAGATCGTCCGCTCCGGTCCTTCCAACGGATCCGCCACATCAGCCTTTCTTCGCGAACTCGTCGATGTACTTCATCACGTTTTTCACGCCATCCTGCGCTTTTTCTTTTTCCATGTTCTCGATCAGCTCGCCGCGCTCTTTGTACAGTTTCAGGATGCGTTTGATGAGCGTTTCGGTGGTCATGTCCTCCTGCATCAGCACGTGGGCCAGATGGCGCTTCTCAACGGACTTTGCGTTGTCAATCTGGTCGCCTCGGCTGGCGGACAGCGGATAGGGAATCAGAAGCGACGGCTTGTTCAGCGCCAGCAGTTCGCAGACGGTGTTGCTGCCCGCACGGGAGACCACGATGTCTGCAGCGGCGTAGGCCTGCGGCATCTCTTCGTTCAGGTACTCAATCTGGCGATAGTTGGGTGTGCCGTCGAGGCTGTCTGACAGGTTGCCTACACCGCACAGGTGCAACACCTGGAACACTTTCGTCAGTTCCGGCAGCGCTTCGCGCACGGCGCGGTTGATGGACTGCGCGCCGCTGGACCCGCCGGTGACCATCAGCACAGGCCGACTGTCGTCAAACCCAAAAAACTTCAGCCCCTTGATCTTGTCGCTCTGAAACAGCTCCGGGCGCAGCGGCGTGCCTACATAGGCGCCCTTGTCGCCGGACAGCTTCGCAGCCTCGGGGAATGTGCACAGCAGCTTCTTGGCAAACGGCGCGGCCAACCGGTTGGCAAGGCCCGGCGTCATATCAGACTCGTGTACAAGCACCGGCACATGGTTTATCGCCGCGCCATATACGACCGGCACGGACACGAATCCACCCTTGGAAAACACGATGGAAGGCTTGAGCTTGAACATCAGAGACGCCGCCTGGAACGCGCCCGCCAACACGCGAAACGGGTCTGAAAGGTTGCGCAGATCCGCGTAACGCCTGAGCTTTCCTGATTTCACGGCGTGATAGGTCACGCCGTCAATGGGCTCGATGAGGCTCTTTTCAATCCCGTCCTCAGAACCAATGTAATGGATGTCGAATCCCGCCCGCTGGAGCGGCCCGATCAGCGCCAGGTTTGGCGTCACATGTCCGGCGGTGCCGCCGCCGGTCAGCACTATGCGCTTCAAATTGCGACTCCCTTTCAAATGGCTATAAGCTACCACATTATCGACATTATAGCATACCGAAACGAAAAAAGTTTTAGCTTGATGTAAACCCTCTTTTTTTAATGGTGAAAATCGGATAGAATGAGATCATCACAGCGTATGACGCAGCGGCCTTCGATGTTCCGCCCTCAGTGAGGGCCGGTTGGCCGCATGCGGATGCGCACAGTTTGCCCTTGGAGGTATCCACATGAGCTACCAAGCCCTCTCTCGCGCGTGGAGGCCGGACGGGTTTTCGACCATCGTCGGACAGGAGCCCATCACGACCACGCTGAAAAATCAGATCAAAACCGGGCGCATCGGCCACGCGTACCTGTTTTGCGGCAGCCGCGGCACGGGCAAGACGTCCACTGCCAAAGTATTTGCCCGAGCGATCAACTGCCTGCATCCACAGGAAAACAGCGACCCATGCGGCGAGTGCGAGGCGTGCCGTGCGCTGTCGATGGACGCCAACATGGACATCATTGAGATAGATGCAGCGTCCAACAACGGCGTGGACGAAATCCGCGAACTGCGCGACAAGATCAAGTACCCGCCCAGCATGGGCAAGTACAAGGTCTACATCGTCGACGAGGTGCACATGCTGTCCACCGGGGCCTTCAACGCGCTGCTAAAGACCCTCGAGGAGCCGCCGAGCCACGCGGTGTTCATCCTCGCCACCACCGAACCCCAGAAACTGCCCGCCACGATCCTGTCCCGCTGCCAGCGGTTCGACTTCAAGCGCATTGCCGCCACGGTGATCGTGGGCAAGTTGAAAAAGGAACTGGATGCCCTGGGCCGCCAGGCCGAGCCTGAGGCGCTCGCTGACATTGCCCGCGCTTCCGAGGGCGGCATGCGCGACGCGGAGAGCCTGCTGGACATGTGCCTGGCCTACACCGGCGGTACGGTCACCGCCGCGCTGGTGCGCGATGTGCTGGGCGCCACGGACCGGGCGGGACTGTTTCAATTTGCGGGCGCGCTGATCCGGGGCGATGGCGCGGAGGCGCTGCGCCAGATCGACCGCCAGATGCGCGATGGCCGCGATGCCCAGGTTTTCGCCCGTGAGGCAGCGGGCCACAGCAGAGCGCTGATGCTGGCGCAACTGATGCCGGACGAACTGGCGTCCTTGCTGGATCTGGCTCAAGAGGACGCCGCACGGTATGTCGAGCAGGCGCAGGGCGTACCCCAGGAAAAGCTGGCGCGGATCATGGAGCTGTTTACGCGGGCGGAGGCCGAGCTGCGCTGGGCCAGCCAACCCAGGAGCGTAATTGAACTGTGCGCGGTGCGGGCGTGTCATCCGGAGCGCGAGCACAGCGTAGAGGCGCTGTCGGAGCGGGTGGCGGCACTGGAGCGCAAACTCGCGGACGGCACGTTTGTGGCCGCCCCAGCCCATGCGAACGGGACCGTCTCCAGCCAGCGAGAGGACAGCGTCGATCCGCCCAAGGACTTGCCCGCCACATCCGCAAAAACGACAGTTGAACCCGCAGGGCGGGACGTTGCGCCAGCCGGCCCCGCAGACAACCCGCCGGAATGGGAGCGCGCCATGGCCCTCGTCAAGGAAAAGGGCGTCGGGATGTACATGCCCCTAAGCAAGCTGCATCGCGTGGAACTGGACGGCGACCTGGTCCGCATCCTGTTCCAAAAAAAAGACAACATGTTCATGGTCCTGTTCCGCCAGGACGCCAAGGTGAAACAGCTCGAACAGCTGATCAGCGAGGCGTTTGGCAGGCCGATGCGCGCCGTCATCGCCGAGGACGCGCCGGGCGGTCCCAAACCCGCCGTGGCGTCAGCCCCGGCCAGGAGCAACATCGAGCAAGTTTATGACGTGTTTGGGCGGGACAATGTGTCGATGGTGGATGAGCTGTAAGAGGGCGTCGGTGCAAGCCATCGAGATTAACCTCATCTCTCTTTACGTACCCGCCAAAACTGTCGTATAATACGCCATCATCCTCAAAGAAAGGGAGTTGCCACTATGGACATCACGCTCGTTCGACAACTGTATCAAGAACAACCCAAAGAGGCGCTCTCTAATTGCACGGTGAGCGGCTGGGTTCGCACACTGCGCGATTCGAAGGCGTTCGCTTTTATTGAGCTGAACGACGGATCCTACTTCAAAAACCTGCAGATCGTGCTTGAGGAGGAGCGCCTCCCCGAGTTTAAGCAACTGGTACGCGACATTGGCGTGGGCGCGTCCATCCAGGCCACTGGCACCCTCGTGTTGACCCCGGACGCCAAGCAGCCCTTTGAACTAAAGGCCGAAAAGATTGCATTGATCGGCCAGAGTCCCAGCGATTACCCACTTCAAAAGAAGCGCCACACCCTCGAATACCTGCGCACCATCCAGCACCTGCGCCCGCGCGCGAACCTGTTTCAGTGCGCGTTCCGCGTTCGGTCTGTGGCCGCCCAGGCCATCCATCGCTACATGCATGACCACGGCTTTGTGTATGTGCATACCCCGATCTTCACCGGCAGCGACTGCGAAGGCGCGGGCGAGATGTTCCAAGTCACCACCCTCGACATCGCAAAGCCGCCGAGGACCGATGATGGCGGTGTGGACTATGACAAAGATTTTTTTGGCAAGCCCATCAGCCTGACCGTATCCGGGCAGCTCAACGCCGAGGCGTTTGCGCTGGCTTTCCGCGACGTGTACACTTTCGGCCCCACGTTCCGCGCCGAAAACAGCTACACCGCGCGCCACGCGGCTGAGTTCTGGATGATGGAACCGGAGATGGCGTTCGCCACGCTGAAAGAGGACATGGACCTGCAGGAGGACCTGATCAAGTACCTGATCTCAGCCGTGCTGTCGGAATGTCCCGAAGAGATGGCGTTCCTGAACGGATTTGTCGACAAGGAGCTCATCTCTCGACTGACGCTGGTGAAGGAAGCGGAGTTCGCGCGCTGTCCGTACACCGAAGCCGTGGAGATCCTTCAGCGTTCCGGTGTGGCCTTCGAATACCCCGTGAGCTGGGGCTGCGATTTGCAGACCGAGCACGAGCGGTATCTGACCGAAAAGCACTTCGGACGGCCCGTATTCGTGACGGACTATCCCAAGGAGATCAAATCCTTCTACATGCGCCAGAACGACGACGGCAAGACCGTCGCAGCTGCGGACTTGTTGGTGCCCGGCATCGGCGAGTTGTGCGGCGGCAGCCAGCGCGAAGAGCGGCTTTCTGTGCTGGAAGCCAAGATCCTCGAACTCGGAATGCAGCCTGAGGACTACTGGTGGTATCTGGAGCTTCGAAAGTATGGCTCCGTACCCCACGCAGGGTTCGGCATGGGCTTTGAGCGGCTGATCATGTATCTGACGGGCATCGCGAACATCCGAGATGTGCTGCCCTTCCCCAGGACCACCAGAAACGCGGATTTCTAAATTAACACACACGCGCTATAACGCGACGAACGCGCCCTGTATACTGTTGACGTCAATTACATAACAGACAGTTCGCGGCCCTCCTGTCTTTAAACAAAACCAGGTTTTTGACCAGGGCGCACTTTGCAGTGCGCCCTGCTTGTTTGAGGGGCGTACCGTGGTACGCCCCTCAAGCGCGCTTGTGGGCCGCGCCGTCTCAACCGATCGCAAGGAGGTCTACGCCCATGAAAAAGCTCGTTTCTGCCCGTTTCCTGACCCAATCAGCCCTCATTGCAGCCATCTACGCAGTCGTCACGCTGCTGCTCGCGCCCATCAGTTACGGCCAGTTGCAGGTGCGCGTCAGCGAGGCGCTCACCTTGCTCCCCATAATAACCCCGGCGGCGGTTCCGGGGCTGTTTGTGGGCTGCCTGATCGCCAACATCTTTAACCCGGCGGGCATCTCCATGCTGGACATCGTCTTTGGCTCGCTGGCGACGCTGGCCGCCGCCATCTGCACCTATCAGCTCAAGCACAGGCCGCTGCTGGCCGCCGCGGCGCCGGTGCTGCTCAACGCGCTGGTCGTCGGATGGGTGTTGATGATTCAGTATCAATTGCCCTACCTGGCCACTGCCGGCTGGGTCGGCCTGGGTGAATTGATCGCCTGCTACGCGCTGGGCATCCCTCTGCTCTGGGCACTGAAAAAGCTGCCCGAGCGCACCTTCGCACTCTGAGCTTTCGACTGAATCATTGCATATTTTGTCGCATATTGTTACAAATCAACTCGGCCACAACTGTTAAGATGTGGCCGAGTTCCTTGAAATATTCACCGATGTGTAATATACTGGGATCTGTAGTGCAATGCAAGGAGGATACATGCTATGCATATACGGATCCGGACCCCGCGTTTGCTGTGTTGCCTGTTGGCGCTGATGATGCTCAGCATCGGCTGCGCAACAGAGGCCTTTGCAGCCCATGCGCGCGTCGCATTGAGCAGCGCTGGCGTGTACAAGTCCGCAGGCGCAAAATCACCCGCGGCCAAGCTGTCCAAAGGCACAACGGTGTCCGTGCTGAAGGAAGGCAAGACTTGGCTGAAGATCAAGCACAATGGCAAGGTCGGCTACATGAAAAAGTCGGCCATGCAAAAAGCGGCCCCGAAAGCGCGGTCCGCCAGCCCGAAGAAGGCCAAAGCATCGCTGCGCACATTGCGCGCGGGCTCCAGCGGCGCGGCGGTCAAACAGGTTCAGGCCCGGCTGGCCGCGAAGGGCTATCTCGCAAAAAGCGGCGTGACCGGCCGGTACGGCAGCGGCACCAAGACCGCCATCCGCAAGTTTCAGATGTTCAACTCGCTGTCCGTCAACGGCACGGCATCAGTGTCCACCCAAAAAAAGCTGTTCTCTTCCAGTGCACGGCCCCAGCCGAAGGTGTCTTTTGAGTCCTGGGGTTCCAGCGGTATCGATTCGCATTTCCCCAGCCGCTCGACCGCCACGATCATCGATTTGGGTTCCGGGACGCGCATCCGCATCCGGCGGCTGTACGGCTCAAATCACTGCGACGTGGAGCCGGTAAGCAAGACCGACACCGCGCGCTTAAAAGCGATCTATGGCGGCGCATGGTCTTGGGACAGCCGCGGCGTGGTGTTGATTGCCGGGGGCAAATGCTTCGCTGCAGCCATCAATTCCATGCCCCACGGCGACGAACTGAGCCACTCAAACGGATACCCGGGACAATTCTGTCTGCACTTGAAAGATTCAAAGACCCACGGAAGCAACAAGGAGAACGCGGACCATCAGGCAAGTATCGCAAAGGTCCACGCGTATTTTAACTGACATTGTGGTCAGTCCGCGCACGGTCTTTCTGAGCATAGCGAAGCATCTTCCTCCGAATCAGGATGGAGATCCTTCGCTCAGCACAGGATGACCGTGGGTTGCCCGTGCCACAACAAAAGAAGGCAGCCCCCATCGGGCCGCCTTCTTTTGTGACGTCTTTTCCGCTTACACCGGCATGACCTTGTCTGCCTTGTCCAGCAGCGAGTTGTCCAGCTTCAGCGACTGCGCCTGCCTGTATTCGAAATACTTCTGTGCGACCTGCGGGAAGAGCGCATAGCTCAGCACGTCCTCCTCCTGCTGGATCCACTGGCTGGCTTCCTTCTTGTACTTCTCCATCTCGGGCTTTAGGAGGTCTGCGGGGCGACAGGTGATGACCTTGTCGTCGCCAATGACCTTCTTGCGCACTTCCTCATTGACCTTGGCGGGCAACCTGCCATATTCGCCGCGCATCAGGCCCTGAGATTCCTTGGAGTTCATTTTGTAGCGCTCGCCGGCCAGCACGTTCATGACGGCCTGCGTACCCACGATCTGGCTGGTGGGGGTGACCAGCGGAGGATAGCCGAAGTCTTCGCGCACACGCGGGATCTCCGCCAGCACGTCATAGAACTTGTCGGACGCGTTTGCCTGCTTGAGCTGGCTGATGAGGTTACTGAGCATGCCGCCCGGCACCTGGTACAAGAGCGTGTTGATGTCCACTTGCAATACCTTCGGGTCCAGGAAACCCTCGGCCTTGAGCTTGTCGGCCACGCCGCGGAAATGCACGGCGATTTCGGAGAGCAGCGAAAGATCCAGTCCCGTGTCGCGCTCAGTGCCGCGCAGGGTCGCCACCAGCGGCTCGGTCGCGGGCTGGGACGTGCCATTGCCCAGCGGCGAAAGCGCGGTGTCCACAATGTCCACACCCGCTTCGGCAGCCTTCAAGTACGTCATGTCGCCGGTTCCGGAGGTGTTGTGAGTGTGCAGATGAATCGGCACTTTGAGCGCCTGCTTCAGCTTCTTGATGAGGCTGAACGCGTCGTAGGGCAGCAGCAGGTTGGCCATGTCCTTGACGCAGATGGTGTCCGCGCCCATCTTTTCGAGCTTGATGGCCAGCTCCACGAAGTAGTCCTCGGTGTGCACGGGGCTGGTGGTATAGCTCATGGCCACCTCACAAATGCCGCCGTGCTTCTTGGTGGACTTGATGGCCTGCTCCATGTTGCGGGTGTCGTTCAGCGCGTCAAAGATGCGGATGATGTCCATGCCGTTCTTGATCGCCAGGCGCACGAACTCATCCACAACGTCGTCCGCGTAGTGCTTGTAACCCAGCAGGTTCTGGCCGCGCAGCAGCAACTGGGTCTTGGTGGTGGGCAGCGCCTCTTTCAGTTGGCGCAGCCGGGTCCACGGGTCCTCGTTCAAAAAGCGCAGGCAGCTGTCAAATGTGGCGCCGCCCCAACACTCCAGGGAATAATAGCCGACCTTGTCCAGTTTGTCGCAGACAGGCAGCATGTCCTCAACCCGCATCCGTGTGGCGGCCTGGGACTGGTGCGCGTCGCGCAAGATGGTATCGGTGATCAACAGTTTCTTGCCCATGTGGTTTCCCTCCTCCAGGCATAAGATAAAGCAGGATGTCTGGCGCTAAACGCCTACTTTCCGAACATACTGAGGAACACACCCGCAGCCACCGCGGAGCCGATGACGCCGGCAACATTGGGTCCCATGGCGTGCATCAACAGGAAGTTTCCGGGGTTGGCCTCCTGGCCCACCACCTGAGACACGCGCGCCGCCATCGGCACGGCCGACACGCCGGCAGAACCGATCAGCGGGTTGATCTTGCCGCCGGAGAGCTTGTTCATCAGCTTGGCCAACAGCACACCGCCTGCGGTGCCGCCGCCAAACGCAACCACACCGAGCACGACGATGGCCAGCGTCTGGCCGGTCAGGAACGTAGCGCCGTTGGTGGTCGCGCCTACGGTGATGCCCAGGAAGATGGTGACGATATTGATCAACTCATTCTGGACCGTCTTTGACAGCCGATCCACAACGCCCGCCACGCGGAACAGGTTCCC
>JAVBTW010000025.1:0-6955 GCA_031555975.1 Eubacteriales bacterium | reverse complement strand
GACCGCGCGCGCGCCCGTGCCGCGCGGTTCAAAGAGGGCTATCAGCAGCGCCAGGAGGCCCGCGCCGTACAGATGGCCCTGGACGACATCGACACCGACGGCCAGGCCCGCGAGCGCGACTTTGCTGAACTGGAGGACTGGGACGGGCGCGGCAAGACAAAGCCCGAGCCGGAACCCGCCGCGCCGAAGCGGCAATCCATCATCAAGCCCGTGCGCGAGATGGAGGTGCCCAAATACCAGCCCCAGGACCGCGTGATCTCAAAACACAATCCCTGGACCGGCACCGCGCCCGTGGAGGCCGAATCGCCCGATCCGGACCCGCAGCCCATCCCCGGCTATCTGAAAAAGGGCCGCAGGAAGTCCCAGGCCCCCACGCTGCCCGAGATCAAAGAGCCCGCGCCGATCCTCGATCCGCTGCGCAAAGGCGCGCGACGGCCGGAGCCCACGCAGGACGCGGCGACCGTGAAGGAGCGCGTGATTTCCGGAACGCAGACGTTCGACGGGACGTATGACGAGCTGCCCGAGCTGCGGATCGGCGACCGCGTGGACGAAGTGAGCCTGCCCGAGGACGAGCTGTCCATGGACGATATCTCTGACCTGGACGAGCCGCCGTTCGACCTGCCGGACGATGCGTATGACCTGCCGGACGACGATGACGCGGAAGAGGGGCTTCATCAGGCCGACCTGCCCATCGCCATGGATCTGTCAAAACTACCCATCGCAAAGCCCGTTCAGCGTGCGCCCGCGGCGGACATGCTGCCCGGCGCGCCGGAGGAGCCGGAACCGTACAACTATCCGCCCATCGACCTGCTGGCGGCCTCCAAGCCCGGCCAAGTGAACAATCAGGCCCAGCGCGACGAGGAGAAGGCGAAAGTGCTGATCCAGACGCTGCAGTCGTTCGGCATCGCCGCCCGGCTGATCGGCATCGCCCACGGCCCGACGGTCACCCGGTTTGAGCTGAGCCCGGCGGCGGGCGTCAAGGTATCCAGGATCACCGCGCTGGCGGACGACATCGCGCTGAACCTGGCTGCGATCTCGGTCCGCATCGAGGCGCCGATCCCCGGCAAAGCTGCTGTGGGCGTGGAAGTGCCCAACGACTCGATCGAGGTCGTGCCGCTTCGGGACGTGCTGGAATCCGGCGAGGCGAGGCGGCATCCGTCGCGGCTGGCCGTGGGCCTGGGGCGCGACAACGCGGGCCGCTACATCGTGGCCGACCTGGCGAAGATGCCCCATGTGCTGATCGCGGGCGCGACGGGCGCGGGCAAGTCGGTGTGCATCAACTGCATCATCTGCTCCATCCTCTATCGCGCCACGCCGGAGGAAGTCAAGCTGATCATGATCGACCCCAAGGTGGTCGAGCTGTCGAGCTACAACGGCATCCCGCACCTGCTGGTGCCGGTGGTCACGGACCCGAAAAAGGCCGCCTCGGCCCTCGAATGGGCGGTCGTTGAGATGGGCAGCCGCTACAAAAAGTTCGCCGAGCGCGGCGTGCGCGACATGAAGGGCTACAACCAGCACCTGGGCGAAGGCGAAGCGCCGCTGCCCCAGATCGTCATCATCATCGACGAGCTGGCCGACCTGATGATGGTCACCCCCGGCGAGGTCGAGGACAGCATCTGCCGCCTGGCCCAGCTGGCCCGGGCCGCGGGCATCCACCTGGTCATCGCCACGCAGCGCCCGTCCGTCAATGTCATCACCGGCGTCATCAAGGCCAACATCCCCAGCCGCATCGCGTTCACCGTCGCCAGCCAGGTGGACAGCCGCACGATTTTGGACGTGGGCGGCGCGGAAAAACTGCTGGGCCGGGGCGACATGCTGTTCGCGCCCTCCGGCACCAACAAGCCCCAGCGCGTCCAGGGCGCGTGGGTCAGCGACGACGAGGTCCACGACGTGGTGTCGTTCATCAAAGAGCTGCGCGATGCGGAATACGATGAGGATATCATCGAGCACATGGCGAACGCAGTGATGTCCGACGCCGAAAAGGAAGACAGCGACGCCGAATACGACGAGCTGCTGCCCCAGGCCATCGAGATCTGCGTGGAGGCCGGCCAGGCCTCGATCAGCATGCTGCAACGAAGGCTCAGGGTCGGGTACGCCAGGGCAGGCCGGCTGATCGACGAGATGGCCGCAAGGGGCGTCGTCAGCCAAGCGGAAGGTGCAAAGCCAAGAAGCGTCCTGATGACGCGGGAGCAGTACCGGATGATGTATGGAGAGTAGGGGAGTGGAGAAGCGGGAAGTGGGAGGATCGGGAGGTGGGAAGATCGGGAAGTGGGAAGATCGGGAAGTGGGAAGATCCTTCGGCTGTGGCCTCAGGATGACCAGGTATGCCCGGTCATCCTGAACCCCGCAATGCCCGGTCAACCGGAGCCCCGCAAAGCCCGGTCAACCGGAGCCCCGCACTGCCCGGTCATCCTGAGGCCGCAGCCGAAGGATCCTCCTTCCTCCTCCAGCCTTCCCTACCAACGAAAGCGAGGCCCCGGAAATGCACACGTACTACGTCTACCTCCTCACCAACCACACGCGTACAGTGCTCTACACCGGCGTGACGAGCGACCTGCGCCGTCGCCTGGAGGAACACAAGTGCGGACTCACGGGGGGATTTACGCAGCAGTATCACGCGCACACCCTCGTCCACTGTGAAGCCTTCTTTCACGCCAACGACGCCATCCGGCGCGAAAAGCAGATCAAGGGCTGGACGCGGGCGAAGAAAAACGCACTGGTCGAGACGGACAATCCGGAATGGAAGGACTTGACTGCTGCATGGGACGCGTGAAGGATGAAAAGGAAGGGCTGGAAGCGGAGGAAGATCCTTCGGCTGTGGCCACAGGATGACCCTGTAAACGCTGTCAACCCCACCCGCCCCACAGGCCACCCAGCGCACCCTCCCCGGTCAACCTGAACCCCGCAAACCCCGGCCATCCTGAACCCCGCAAAACCCCGGCCCTCCTGAACCCCGCAAAACCCCGGTCATCCTGAGGCTGCAGCCGAAGGATCCTCCTTCTACCCCGGCCATCATGAACCCCGCAAAACCCGGGTCATCCTGAGGCCGCAGCCGAAGGATCTTCCCCACCCGCCCCACACCACGCAAAGGAGCACACACGCCCATGAAAACCGCCGGACTCATCTCCCTGGGATGCTCAAAAAACCGTGTTGACAGTGAAATGCTGCTCGGTCAGCTTCGGCTGCTCGGCTACGCCATCGTCTCTGATCCCGCGGACGCCGACCTGCTGTTTGTCAACACCTGCGGGTTCATTGAGCCCGCCAAGGAGGAGTCCATCGAGGCCATATTCGACATGGCGCAATACAAAAAATCAGGCCGCTGCAAGGCGCTGTTCGTCACAGGCTGTCTGTCGCAGCGCTATGGCGATGAGCTTCGCGCCGAGATCCCCGAAATTGACGCGCTCATGGGCGTGGCGGAATATGACCATCTCCAGGACGCGCTGGACAGGGCGCTGGCGGGCGAAAAGCCGCTCATGCGCGCGGAGGGCGACCGGTTCTTTAAGGGTCCGCGCGTGCTGACCACGCCGTCGCATTCGGCCTATGTGAAAATCTCCGACGGCTGCGACAACCGCTGCAGCTATTGCGCCATCCCGCTGATCCGCGGCGGCTACCGCTCGCGGCCCTTTGAGGACATCGTCTCGGAGTGCTGCACATTGGCAAAGGGCGGCGCGACGGAGTTGACCTTGATCGCCCAGGACACCTCCCGCTACGGCAGTGACTTCAAGCCGGGCACGCTGCTGCTGCCGGACCTGCTCCAGCGGGTCCACGACATCCCGGAAGTCCACTGGCTGCGCGTCCTTTATTGCTATCCGGACACCGTGGACGAGCGGTTGCTGGACACCATCGCGGGTCTGCCCAAGGCCGCGAAATACCTGGACCTGCCGCTGCAGCACATTGACGGGGACCTGCTGCGCGCCATGAACCGGCGCGGCGGCCCCGCATACATCAAGAAACTGATCACAGCCTGCGCCGACAGGGCCATATCCGTCCGCACCACCATGATCGTCGGGTTCCCGGGCGAGACCGACGCGCAGTTCGAAGCGCTGTGCGCGTTCGTCAAGTGGGCCAGGTTCCGGCGGCTGGGCGCGTTCACCTATTCGCCCGAGGAGGGCACCGCCGGCGCCGCCATGGCCCCTCAGATCGACGAGGAGACCAAGCGCCACCGGTTGGACCAGCTGATGATGCTGCAACAGGGCATCTCCCTGGAGATGAACGAGGCGCGGATCGGCGAGACCTGTGAACTGCTGGTGGAGTCCTTTGAGGACGGCGCATACACCGCGCGCAGCATGCTGGAGGCCCCGGAAGTGGACGGCGTCGTGCGCCTGAAATCGCGCCGCGACATCGCGCCGGGAACGTACATCAAGGCCCGAATCACCGGCGCGGACGCCTACGACCTAATTGCGGAGGAGATCTAAGTTGAACCTACCGAACAAGCTGACGGTGCTGCGGATGGTGCTGATCGTGCCGTTCGTCGCGGTCATGATGCTCAACCGGCCATGGGCCGGATACTGGGCGACCGCGCTGTTTCTGCTGGCGTCCGTCACGGATTTTCTGGACGGCCACATCGCCAGGTCACGGGGCCTGGTCACAGACTTTGGCAAGCTGATGGACCCCATCGCAGACAAGCTGCTGGTGATGTCGGCGCTGATCGGGCTGACTGCCCAGGGCCGCGCGAACGCCGTGTGCGTCATCATCCTGCTGGGGCGGGAGTTCGTCATCTCCGGCATCCGGCTGGTCGCGGCGGGCAAGGGCACGCTGATCGCCGCGGACTGGTCCGGCAAGGTCAAGACCGTCACCCAGATGATCGCGGTCTCGCTGCTGCTGCTTCGGCTGGGCGGCGCTTGGGACCGCTGCGGCACCGTGCTATTGTGGGCATCCGCGGCCATTTCGATCTGGTCGCTGGCGTTATATGTACTCCGAAACAAGGAGGTCATCGCGAAATGAACTGCGAAATCGTATCGGTCGGAACGGAATTGCTGATGGGCCAAATCGTGAACACGGACGCCCGCTACCTTGCCGAGCGCATGTCGGAGCTGGGCATCGATGTGTTCCACATCACCACCGTCGGCGACAACATGGAGCGCGTCCAGGAGGCGCTTCGGACGGCGCTTTCGCGCAGCGACCTGGTCATCACCACCGGCGGCCTCGGGCCCACGGAGGACGATCTGACCAAGGAAGCGGTGGCGGAACTGCTGGGGCTGCCCATGAAAACCGACCCGCCGAGCAGGGCGGCGCTGGAGGCATCCGCCATCCGGCACAATTATGAGCTGCCCGAGATCAGCCTCAAGCAGGCCGATTTCCCCGAGGGCGCGCGCATCCTGCCCAACCGCGTGGGCACCGCGCCCGGCTGCATCGTCGAAGTGGACAAGAAGGCCATCGCGGTGCTGCCCGGCCCGCCGCGCGAGATGGTGGACATGTATGAACACGCGCTGCTGCCCTATCTGATGCGCGGCCGCGACGCCAAGATCGAAAGCCGGTTCCTGCGGATTTTCGGCATGGGAGAGACCCAGGTCCAGTCCGAACTGTGGGACCTGTTCCACATCGAGAACCCGACATTGGCGCTGTATTGCGGCGACGGAGAGGTCACGGCGCGCATCACCGTGTCCTGCGGCGCGACGGACGACCCGAAAAAGCTGCTGGACCCGCTGGACAATGAGATCCGGCAGCGGTTGGGCGCGGCCGTCTATGCGGAGGGCCGGAACCAATCGCTGCAGGAGACGGTGTTCAACCTGATGATCCAAAAGGGCAAGATGCTGGCGCTGGCGGAAAGCTGCACCGGCGGCATGCTCGGCAGCCTGTTGACCGAGATGTCCGGCGCGTCCCGGGCGCTGCTGGAGGGCCACATCACCTACAACGACAAGGCCAAGATCCGCGTGCTGGGCGTCTCCAACGACACACTGGCCGCCTATGGCGCGGTGTCTGCCCAGTGCGCCAGCGAAATGGCCGCGGGCGCGCTGATCGTGAGCGACGCGGACTACGCGCTGTCCATCACCGGCATCGCTGGCCCCGATGGCGGCACCTCGCAAAAGCCCGTCGGCACCTGCTACATCGGCCTTGCCGACCGAAAGGGCGTCACCAGCAAGTATTTCATGTTCGACGGCATGGACAGAAACCGCGTCCGGCTCATGGCCTGCAAGCACGCGCTGAACCTGCTGCGGTTGAAACTGCTGGACCAGAACGGATAGGGCGGATCGCCCCTCCCAACCCCGCCGACGACGAAAGGAGCCACCGCCATGCAACACTTCGTCTTTTCATCCGCCAAGGAATGTGCCAAGGCAGCCTCGATGATCTTTGCATCGGAGCTGTATCAAAACCCTCGCCTGGTCATGGGCCTGGCCACCGGCACCACGCCGCTGGAACTGTACAAGCGGCTGATTAAGTTGAACGAAAAGGGTCTGATCGACTTTTCCGGGGCCGCGAGCTACAACCTGGACGAGTATGTGGGCCTCTCGGGCGACCACGAACAGTCCTACCGCTATTTCATGAACCACAACCTGTTTGACCACATCAACATCGACAAATCGCGCACCCATGTGCCCAAGGGCACCGGCGATGTGGAACAAAACGCGCGCGACTACGATCAAATGATTGTGGACGCGGGCGGCATTGACCTGCAGCTGCTGGGCATCGGCCACAACGGCCATGTGGGCTTTAACGAGCCGTCGGACGCGTTCGTGTACGGCACCAACGTCGTCACGCTCACAAAATCCACCATCGACGCCAACAGCCGGCTGTTTGACAACAAGGACGACGTGCCGAAGCTGGCCATCAGCCTCGGCCTCGGCGGCATCATGGCCGCCAAGCGCGTGATCCTGATCGCCACCGGCGCGGGCAAAGCCGACGCCATCGCGGGTGCATAGAACAAACTCACATATATAACGGTAATAAACCAGTGACAAGTCTTTCTGAGCTGTTATTCAAATTAATAAGTTGTTGCAGGTGTATTCTTGTGATT
>JAVBTW010000175.1:0-4895 GCA_031555975.1 Eubacteriales bacterium | reverse complement strand
GCCTGTGTCATGCATACCGCACCTTTCGTCGTGTGTACACCAAGGTTTTATCAATCGGCGCGGCGTGTATAACCACAAAACGGCGGACACAAAAAAGAAGCGACGCCGCGGCGCCGCCTCTCCTCATTACTCGTCGAAGTCGTGCTTTTCGCGCATCTGCTCCAGCGCGCGCTTGATCACACCGGGCACCGGGAGTCCCATCAATCCAGCATTCTCGACCACAGAGATGCCCTCGTTGGCGATGTAGTAGCAAACCGTGGCGGTCTGGAACACCATGGCGTCGGTGCCCAGCGCCCGGTCGAGCAGGGTCGCCAGCAGCACCATGATCACGATGAAGCCCTTCTTGGCGAGGCCGACGAAGCCTGCCTTGGAGTCCAGCCCGCCGCCTTCGCTCTTGAGGGAGCGGCCCGCCGCCGCGACGATCACGCCCGACAGGTAGTCCAGGCTCATCGCGATCACCAACACGGTCAACAGCATCGTCCACTCCCCAAAGATGCCCGCCGCCGCGCCTGCGGCCAGCGAGCACCCTTTGATCACTTTCTCCCACATGGCGGTCACCCAACTTTCCGCGCGTATTTCGCGCTGATGTACGCCTGCGCCACTTGGTACTCCACCGCGAACCAGCCGTCAGCATCAGTGCCCTTGCAGGAGAGCAGCGCGCCCTTCTTCACCGTACCGAGTGCCTTCTGGTTCACGCCTGCTCCTGCGCGCACGTACACCGTATCGCCGGTGACCTCAACCTTCTGACCGGAAACGGGCTTGTCCGCAGGGTCATCGGGAATCCACCGTATCGCCTTGTAGTAGCGCCGTGCCTTGCCCCGTTGCTGGCAATAGCTGCGCAGATTGTGAACGTTCGGCCCGATCCCGCCGCCGTGGCCTGCGCATTGGCCCTTGCCGATGTAAAGCTCCGTGTGCCCGACTGACTCCACGTGTCGATCATTGCCCTTGAAGAACAGGCTGTCGCCGATCTTTAGGTTGGCTTCGTTCGGGTACAAGCCATCGGTGCGGTCCACCACGACGCCCTTTTTGCTCAGCACCTGCGCCTCCGTGTTCCCACCGATGTCCAGCCCCAGCAGCATCAGATACACCGCCCGGATCGAGGACGAGCAGTCCGAGTATCCCTTCACCGCCCCCTCCGGCTTCCCAAAGAAAAAGACCCGGTTCGGGCCTTGGGTGTAGCTGTTCTTTTGCTTCCGGCTCAGGTACAGCCGGACGATCTCCTTGCGTTTCTCGTTCGCGGTCATGAAAGACCCTCCTCCTATGTAATGCCATAGATTGTGGCGTCTCGCGCGTAATTCTGTGCGATCTCATCAGCGCTCAGCGCGCGGTTGTACACCCTGACCTCATACAGCCGCCCGTAAAATACCTGGTTTGCTTCCGGGAACGCGCCGCCGTTGCCCATGAGGTTCATGATGGATGGCGTCCGCTGCACATGGAGCCGCGCGGTCCGGGCGACGTCGATCTTGCGCACGCCGCTGATGTACAACTGCTTTCTGCCCGTGCCGCCATTGAGCGGCTGGACCAGCGTGGATGTGCTGTACAGCTTGTTCAAGGTGAGCGCCTGGTTGGCGCCGGTCTGCGCATACGACGCCGTCTCCGGCGCGTACAGGCGCAGGTTGGCGCCATACATCTCGTTGTCGCATGCGATGTAGGGTGCGGTGGCGACGCCGTTGATGCCCCAAACGTCGCCGCCATAGGAACCGTTGCTCATAGCGGTCGGCATGAGCGCCGTCTCAATGCAACAGTTCTCCGGGTCGAAGGATGCCGGGAGCGCCGCAGCCCAAGTGAACCACGTCGCGCCGCTGTTCAGGCTGTCGAAGTAGTTGGTTCCCCAGCGGCGGGCGGGCGTGAGCTTGGCGGGCGTCATGGTCATGTCCGCGCTACCCACCACATCGCGCCAGACGAGGGTCGAGGGATCGTAGCTGTCGCGCATGTTGCGGGCGGCGATGTATCGGGCGACCAGGCCGTCGTGGACATAGCCGTCCGAACTGTCCTCGAAGATGACCTGCCCGTCATGCATGACCCCATTGACGGGCGCGCCGCCGAAGGCGATGCCCGTCACCTGCTGACCGCCGAGCATGGTTGCTCTGTATGGCACATCATCACCCCATCCACACCACGAACCGTTCGGGGTGCGCGGCAGACAGCGCGAGCGCCGCGGTCTTGAAGGGTGAGTTCAAGGTGCTCACACAAAGCGCCTCTTGATGTGACTCCTGAGCGTCAAAAATGCAGGAATCACTTCGGGCGTCTTTCTTTGTTACAACAGGAAGGACCGCCGCCGTTCTAACTTCGTCTAGCACGTATTTGTCTGAGAGGGCCTTGTTCTTTTTCATAACAAGAAAGCCCAATGCAACCTATCCCATTGCAACGCGAAAGTGAGGCGAGCAGGGTAGTTGATGCAATGACAGAATCAATGCTTTTATATCGAAATGATGGTTATGATTAAAGTTCACATGGCAAACATAGGGCAACACCGCACAGAGGGCGGATGCGATGATGGGATGATTTTTCGCCAGGTGATCCTGCAGAAACCGAAGGCGTAGCAGCGCTACGTCGAGTGTTTTTGCAGGATTGCATAGGCGGAAAAGCAGCCCGCCAGCACATCTTGCTCTGTACGGTGTTGCCATAGTGGTAGTGCAGATAATGTGAGTGCCTACTTATTCAGGATCACGATGGTGTGCTGGCTGATCTGCAGCCGGTCGCCGTCGTGGATGGGGTATTCGTTCTGATGCACGTAGATCTCGTTGATGTTGGTGCCGTGCGTGGACATGTCGACGTAAATGAGTTGGTTGCCGCGCATCTCCAGCCTGCCGTGCACGCGGGAGACTTGCTTATCGCGCACGTCCAGCCGCAGTTCCACGCTGCCCCGGCCGATGCGCACGGGCTGGCTGGGCTGGATGACCTGGGTGCGCTTTTTTCCGGCGTATTCCACGGCGGCGACCACCGCGCTCCAGGCGTCGGTCTTGCCGCTGTCGATGCTAAATGAGAGCCGCTCCGGCTCCTTGGGCGCGCGGGGCTTGCTGGACCGCATGAGGATTAGCGCGCTGACGACCAGCCCGATGAACAGCATCGCTTCGATCAGCACCAGGATCCCGCTATTCAGTTCCATGCCGCCGATCCGCACGGGCCGGGATAAAAACTCGCGCACTCTGCCCCAAAATCCGGGCGGCACGGGCGCCGCATAGTGCAGCGCCACATCGGAATACAGCATGTACTGCGTGTATTCATCCACGCCCTGATCGGGGATCGTCAGGTCGTTCTGTTCGCAGAACGTCTCGATGGCACGCTGGGTTTCGTCGTCGTAATGGCCAAGCGATAGCCTGACGCCCTTCACATAGCCCAGTTCCTTGAGTCGCAGTTGCATGTCGATCACGCTCTGGCCCTCGTCGCCGATGCTGAGCCTTTTGTGTTCCATCAGCTGCGCCGACTTGGGCTTGACGTCGTCCGAGTTCACAATGGCGTCGTAGCTCACCTGGAGCAGTTGGCCATCCAAGAAGGGCAGCCCGTTGGCCTCACAGCACTTTTTCAGCGCATACTGAGTCGCCATGTCAAACTCGAACGTCATTGAGCCGTCATAATACCCCAGATCCCGCAGCCGCTCCTGCAGCGTGCCAACGCTGATCGAGCCCTTTTGCTGACCGCTTTCGGCCAGTGCTGTGAGCCCAGTCAACAGCAATGCAATGCATAGGAACGCGAAAAGCGCCCTGTGCATCCATTTTTCTGATCGGAGATGGTTGACTTGTAACACGGATTTTACACCTCGGGATATAATCGAATCATGGTACCTATTATCTCAGCCACGCGAGATACCACGGACCGGCCACAGCGTCTTGGCACTGGGACAGGGCGTCTTTCTGCATCTTGGCATAGACCGACGCCGCTGAGGACGTCAGGTTGTAATAGCCCTTGCTCACCTTCGCGATCTCCGTCAGCTTTCGCGTGTCTTCGTTCACGCGCACAGCCAGAGAATCGAAGTCTGGGCCCTTCCATTTCTGGCCGCTGCCCAGATTCTTGATCTTGGTGGCCACATTTTCGATATTCTGCTCGACCTGCTCGGTGAGTCGCTTTGCGTCGTCGGCCCTTGATTTCAGTTGGTTGGGGTTGACGGTCAGCACGTCGTCCAGCGCCAAGCCCACCGCACCTGCCACGATATTGCAGTTTTGCTCGCACAGCCTGCGCACTTCTTGAGCTGCGTTTTGCATTTTCTGGATCTTGCTGTCCTTGCCCAGATACGTAATCGCGACTCCGAATCCGAACGCAAAGCCAATGAATGCGTTCCATGGCAACAAGAAGTCCTCAATCGTGGGCTCCATACAGCCCGCCAGTCCGCCCGCGCTGCGCTTGGCCCGCTCCAGATACATGTTAGCCTGGGCCAGATACTGCTCGATATTGGGCATTGCGGGCAAATTGATGTGGAACGACGGGTACTGAGCCAGATAGGCCGCGGCCTGATGCGCCAGCTGCGCTTTGTGCAGATTGTAGACCAGCTGCAGCGTCCAGTCGACCACCTGCACGATGCCCGCGGCCAGATCGAAGATCTCCGCAGCGGCCTTGCAGTAGGGGCCGATCACCGGGATCACCGACAGCACGGCGCCAATCTTTGCAGCGATGTCCAGCACTTCGTAGACCTTGTCGAAGAAGTCCGACGCCGGGTGATTGAGGAACAGCTTCTTCAGCGAATCGGCGGCGTCGCCCAGCGAGCCGTCCGCCAGTAGCGTGATGACGTTTTCGATCAACTGCGGGATGTTGAACCCGTCCCCAAAGTACTCGTTGTTTTCCCCGAAGCTGAACAGCCTGATAACCGTCAGATAGAGCGAGTCCAGCTCTTCAGGAGACAGCGTGTCGACCACATACTCCAGCAGCGCCGACAGCAGTTCGCTATCGAATGTTTGCTC
>JAVBTW010000314.1:0-4771 GCA_031555975.1 Eubacteriales bacterium | reverse complement strand
ATGTGAAACCCCGGCGCAGCGACGCTTCGCCGGGTCAGCAGGGTCAAACTTCCTTCTTGGATTGCTCCTAGAACAGCTTTTTCGTATCCCATGGATTCGGCACGAACTCGCCGCCCCTGCACCATTTCAGATAGTTCAGCGCGTGAAGCTGCGCGGTCATCTCCCACTCGTTTTTGTAAATCGGGTCGTGGTATCCTTCCACACAGATATCGCCCTCATATCCGTTCACGTGCAGGATGTAGAAAATGTCCCGCCAGTCGCTGTCCCCGAACCCCGGCGTCCGCTCCGGCGCGTACCAGTCCGTGTTGCATAGTACGCCATACTCCCGCACCGCGGCCATGTCTACGCTGGCGTCCTTGCCGTGCAAATGGTAAACTTTCTTCGCCCACTTGCGCAGTTGGGCGATGGGGTCGATCAGCTGGATCATCTGATGCGCGGGTTCCCACTCCAGGCCGAGCGCGTCCGACTGCACTTCGTTAAACATCATCTCCCACGCGCGCGGATTCATCGCCAGATTGCAGGTCAAGCGATCCCAACTGCCGCCCATCGGACAGTTTTCGATCGCCAGACGCACGCCCCGGTCCTGCGCGCGCTTCGCCAGTTCGCGATAGACCTTGCCGAATTTCTTGATGCTGTCCTCGACGCTCTTGCCCTCATAAGCGCCCGCGAAAGTGCTGACAACCTTCGCGCCGTACAGATGCGCCGCGTCGATGGCGCGCTCCAGTGTCCTCTGGTGCGCCTCGAACTGCACCGGATTGCAATAGTAGCCCAGTGTGGTGATCTCGCAGCCTGTGCCCTCCAGCAGCGACACGAGTTTCGGCCCCTGTTCCTCGATGTCTATTTCGCCCAGTTCCATGTGAAAGTTGATCGACAGGGTCTCGAACCCGGCCTTCGCCATGTGCGGCACCCAAGACTCGGCGATAAAACCCGGCACACAGGTGCCGATCCGAATCTGCTTAATGTCATGATGTGGAATCATGGTGGGAACCCTCCTTTTTTATGCGGACCGGATGGCCTTGATACTACACTCGGACTTCAAGCGGCATTGCACCCGTCAGCTTCAAGCTGACCGGATCCGGTTGGCTGCCGCCGATGTACAGCGTGCCGTGCGCAACAGATACCTTTTGCCCCGCCTGATCTATCGCGAAAAACGTATCCTTGTCCAGCGCCACGCGAACCTGCTTCGCTTCGCCGGCAGACAACCGCACACGCGCGAATCCGCACAGCCGCGGATTGGGCGGCGCGTCGGGCGAATCGAGCTTTACATACACCTGCACAACTTCATCCGCCGCCACAGCGCCCTCGTTTTTCACCGTCACTGTGGCCAAACCGTCCTCAATACTTGCGCCTTCATAGGTGAATTTCGCGTAGGAAAGCCCGAATCCGAACGGATAAAGCGGCTCGCCACCGTAATACCGATAAGTGCGCCCGGCCATGTTGTAATCCTCAAACGCCGGCAGCTCGTCAATCGAGTGATAAAAGGTTAGTGGCAGCCTGCCCGACGGCGAGACCATGCCGAACACAATATCCGCCAGTGCCGCGCCGCCCGCCTGGCCGGGATACCAAGCCTGGATGATGGCATTGCCGTCCGCGATCCGCAGCGCGCTGCCCGCCGAAACCACCGTGACCACCTTTGCGCCTGTTCGGATGACGGCTTCGATCAGCTTCCGCTGGCTCTCCGGCAGCTCCAGACTCTCCTTGTCGCCGGAAAAGTACTGGTTGCCATCGTCGCCCTCTTCGCCCTCGATCGTGGCATCGAGCCCCACGCAGAGGAATACCACGTCCGCGCGCTTGGCGATCCCAACCGCCTCTGAAATCCGGTCGTCCTCTACGGCCAGGTGCTCCGTCTTGGCCCGCTTGAGCATGGAACCGGTCGAGTACAGCACCCGCGCCTTGTTCGCACAGGCCGCACGAATGCCGTCCAGGAACGTCACGTAGCGGGACGACGTGCCCATATAGTTGCCTTCCAGCGCCGGAATCGAATCGGCGTTCGGCCCGATGACGGCGACGGTCGTGAGCTTGCCGAGGTCCAGCGGCAGTATGCCGTCGTTTTTCAGCAGAACCATGCTTCGCCGCGCGGCCTCACGGGCCTGCGCCGCATTGGCGTCTGTGTCGTTTTCCAGCGGATCGATGACGTCATACGCGCTGCCGCCCGCGAGGATGCCCAGCTTGATTCGCGCCGCCATGGCACGCGTCGCGGCCAGCGTGATCATCTCCTCTGTGATCACCCCCTCCTGCAGCGCCTGCAGCAGCACCAGGTAGGTGTGGCCGCAGTTGATGTCGCAGCCGTTCTTGATAGCCAGCGCGGCCGACTCCGGTGCGGTGTCCGTGACATGATGGTGGGCGTGAAAATCGCGGATGGCCCAGCAGTCTGAAACCACATGTCCTTGGAATCCCCATTCGCCGCGAAGGAGGTCCACAAGCAGCGTCTTGGAACCGCAGGCAGGTTCTCCGTTGACGCGGTTGTACGCGCCCATGACCGCCTCTACGCCTGCCTCTCTGACCAATGCCTCAAACGCGGGCAGGTAGGTTTCGCGCATGTCCTTCGGCGTCGCGATGGCGTCGAACTCGTGACGCAGGGCTTCAGGGCCGGAATGGACTGCAAAGTGCTTGGCGCATGCCGCGGACTTCAGGTGCTCGCCCTCGCCCTGCAGTCCGGTGACAAACGCCACGCCCAGCCGCGCGGTCAGGTAGGGGTCCTCGCCATAGGTCTCATGGCCGCGGCCCCAGCGCGGGTCGCGGAAGATGTTGACGTTGGGGGACCAGAATGTGAGGCCCTTATAGATGTCGCGGTCGCCGTTTTCGACGGCGAGGTTGTACTTCGCGCGGCCTTCGGTGGCGATGGTGTCTGCAATTTCCCGAAGGAAAGGCGCGTCGAACATGGCAGCCATGCCGATTGCCTGGGGGAAAACGGTGGCCGTGCCCGCCCGCGCCACGCCGTGGAGCGCCTCGTTCCACCAGTTGTACGCCGGAATGCCCAGTCTGTCGATGGCGGGCGCGTTGTAACGCAATTGGGCGGCCTGCTCCTCGATTGTCATCTGGCTGACCAGCGCTGTCGCCTGATCCCAGACCCGTTTGAGATCCATGCTTCGTCCACTCCTTTGCCGTTGTGTGTTGTGGTGTTGCCTATCATTATCGCCTCAAACAAGGCCCGTGTCAAGCCGTCCGTTTGCATAGATCAGAGCAGCGCAGAATTCGACGACGTCACAAGCGCGTCATTCTGTGCGCAAGCAAAGGACCTCCCCTCAACGAGCGGCGTCCGTCTTGTAGCGACGTCGCCTCAGGGCGGGGAGGTCCTTCGCTGGCGCTCAGGATGACAAAGGGGGCGGTGTCTGTCATGAAGCTGTCATCCATCGCGGTATCTTTCTACGCGTACGCTACCGGACTGAGAAGAGCATTTTTCCGTAGCTGGGATAGGGCCAGATCTCCCTGGCCACCAGCGGTTCCGCTGCGTCCACGGCGGCGCGCAAACCTTCCATCGCCGGAAGAACCTGGTCCCGGTAATACGCGGCCCGCTGCGCCACATCGTCAAAGGTGTCCCCGTCCAGCGCCCGCATCAGTCCTGCCGCCCGCGCGTCCGCCGCGCTCGCCAGGTCCGACAGTTCGCGGCACTTGCGTTTTTCCAGCTCGCAGTCGATTCCGCAGGCCGACTTGACCGCCGCGCCTTCCGCGAGTTCCCGGCTGTATCGCAGCATCGCGGGCATATACCCCTTGCCAATCATGTCAAGCATCGTCGTCGCTTCAATGCGGATCACCTTCACATACCCTTCCAGCATGATCTGCTGCCGGGAACGCAGTTCCGTCTCCGTAAAGATGCCGTGACGCTTGAACAGCGCCAGGTTTTCATCGCTGGTGTAGCGCACCAGCGCTTCCGGTGACGATGTCAGGTTCAGCAACCCGCGTCTCTTGGCCTCCAGAACCCAGTCGCCGCTGTAGTTATCGCCATTGAACAGAATCCGCTTGTGCGATCGGATCTCCCTGCGGATCAGCGTGTTCAGCGCCAACGTGAAATCGGTGGCTTTTTCCAGCTCGTCCGCGAAACGGTTCAACACGTCTGCGACGATCGTGTTCATGATGATGTTCGGCCCGGCCACAGAGAAGCTCGAACCGACCATGCGAAATTCAAACTTGTTCCCGGTGAACGCCAGCGGCGATGTGCGGTTCCGGTCCGTCGTGTCCTGCGGGAACCGGGGCAGTACGTCTACGCCGATGTTCATTTCCGCCTTTTTCAGTTTGCCGTTGGCGCGACCGTTTTCGATGTTTTCGAGGATGCCCGTCAAATCATCGCCCAGGAACATGCTCACGATTGCGGGTGGGGCCTCCGCGCCACCGAGCCGCAGGTCGTTCCCAGCGCTCGCCGCGCTGATCCGCAGCAGGTCCTGATGCTCGTCCACCGCTGCAATCACCGCCAGTAGCAGCAGCAGAAACTGCGCGTTGTCGCTGGGACTAGCGCCAGGCTCCAGCAGGTTCTGGCCCTGGTCCGTACTGATCGACCAGTTGTTGTGCTTGCCTGAACCCGTCACATACGCAAACGGCTTTTCATGCAGCAGGCACGCCATGTTGTGCTCCACCGCGATCTTCTTCATCATCTCCATGACCAGTTGGTTGTGATCCGTCGCCACATTCGTCGTGGCATAGATCGGCGCCAACTCATGCTGGCCTGGTGCGGCCTCGTTGTGCTCAGTCTTCGCCAACACACCGAGTTTCCACAGTTCTTCGTCAAGCTCGCGCATAAACCGACTCACCCGGCCCTTTAGCGTGCCAAAATAGT
>JAVBTW010000173.1:0-14554 GCA_031555975.1 Eubacteriales bacterium | reverse complement strand
GTTGACTGGCTCTGTTGCGGGCGCGAAGCCCTTGGTGAGCAGAATCAGGCCAATTGCTCTCCCATTCTACAGCTTGGGCAACGAGACGGAAAGGAACACGGCTGGCTGCCGTGTCCCTCACCGTGATTCTATTGTAGGAGGTGACCATCACCCATGTCCATCACCCAAAAGGGCCTTGGCCCGGCCCGGCAGAAGGCCCTGCGCGATGCGGGGCTTCATTCATGGCGGGATTTGGCCCTCTACCTGCCGACCGAGTACCGCGATCTGACCGCCATCCGCCAGCTTGCCTCTCTACGTGCGGGCGATACGGCTTGTGTGCGGGTGCGGGTGATGGGTCCGGCGCGGGTGCAGCGGGCGGGGCGGCTTCACATCACAAAATGCCGCGTACAGGACGACAGCGAATCCATGCAGGTGGTCTGGTACAATCAGCCCTGGCTGAAGGGCCAACTCAGCGATGGCCGTGAACTGCTGCTTTTTGGCCGCTGTGAGGCCCGGTTCGGTCAGTTGCAGCTGGCCTCGCCGACGGTTGAGCACCAGATGGGACTGATTCCCGTCTACAAACAGATCCCGGGCATCCCACAGAAACAGCTCAAAGAGCTGATTGCCCAGTCGCTTTTGACGGTGGGCGGCGAGCCGGAGATCCTGCCCGAATCCGTGCGAGTGCGCCACGGACTGATTCCGCGCGCGCAGGCGATTTTGGACGCGCACATGCCCGGCGGCTGGCTTGCATTGAACGCGGCGCGGCGGCGGCTAGCGTTTGAGGACCTGCTGATGGTACAGATGGCACTGATGCTGCAGCGCGGCGCGGGCCAGGCCGGTGTGCGGATACCGTGCGATAACCGGACGGCTGACGCGTTCTGGGCTTCGATGCCGTTCCCGCCAACGGGCGCGCAGCGGCGTGTGCTGGAAGAGATCTATCAGGACATGGACAGTCCGCGTCCCATGGCGCGGCTGGTTCAGGGCGACGTGGGCTGCGGCAAGACGGCGCTGGCCTTTGGCGCGCTTTTCGCGTGTGCGAAGGCTGGATACATGGGCGCGCTGATGGCGCCGACGGAAATTTTGGCACAACAGCATTACGAAACCGCGCAGGCGTTGCTCGGCCCGCAGGGCATCCGCTGCGGATTGCTGATCGGCAGCATGACCATCAAACAAAAGCGCGTGGCTCACGATGCGATGGCGAATGGAGCGTGGGATGTGGCCATTGGCACCCACGCGCTGATCAGCGAAGGCGTGGAATACAAACGGCTCGGACTGGTGATCACAGACGAGCAGCACCGGTTTGGTGTACGGCAGCGCACCATACTCAGCGCCAAGGGCGATTCGCCCAACGTGCTGGTCATGTCCGCCACGCCCATTCCGCGCACACTGGCGCTGATCCTGTACGGCGACCTGGACGTGTCCGTTGTGGACGAGTTGCCCCCTGGCAGGACGCCCATCAAGACGCGCATTGTACAGGAGTCAAAGCGCGACGGCATGTATGGATTTTTACTCGAAGAGATCCGATCCGGGCACCAAGTGTACATCGTGTGCCCGCTTGTGGAGGCGTCGGAGGCCGTGGATGCCAAGCCTGCAGAAGTGCTTTATGAGGAGCTTCGGACGGGGCCGCTGAAGGATGTGCGGGTGGCGCTGGCGCATGGGCGGATGAAGGCAGCGGACAAGGAAGCGGTGCTGTCCGGATTCCATGCAGGCCAGATCGATGTCTTGGTGGCCACGACGGTGATCGAAGTGGGCGTGAACGTACCCAATGCAAGCGTCATGGTGGTGGAAAACGCCGAGCGGTTCGGCCTGGCGCAACTGCATCAGTTGCGCGGGCGCGTGGGGCGCGGCGCGGTTGTGAGCTGGTGCTTTCTGATGGCCGATCCGAACGAGCGCTTAGACCTGCTGGTGCAGACGACGGATGGGTTTGTCATCGCTCAGCGCGACATGGAGCTGCGCGGGGCGGGTGAGATTTTCGGCTTGCGGCAGTCGGGCGTGGGCAGTTGGTCGGGCGACATCGGATTGCTGAAGGAGACCAATGACGAGGCCAAGGCGCTGCTGCAGAACCGGGGGGACCCGGACGCGGAGCAGCTGATCTCGCGCGCGGCGTTTTATTGGGCGGACAGGATGGCGGAGGTCGGGATGAACTGATGCCACTGCTGTAACCGCTGACCAGCCCGGTCGATTGCAGGAGAACCCGTCAGGGCCTGAGGGGGGGCGCCTGGCGGCAGCCGATGTGATCGGCGCTGACTTAGATGGCGCGGTGGCCCAGGCCGATCGCGACTTCGTTTAGGTGCAACAGGCCGATCCCGAAGAATACGGCCACCGCGACGTTGTTACCGCTGCGGGCGATGCCGATCTTGCCGCCGATGTTCAGCCCGATGGCCTTGGTGGTGACCTGTGACACGGCTTCCCGCGCCGCGCCTGCGACGGACCCCTCTTCGCGATACTCCGACGCCGAGATCACGCCCTCGCGCTTGGCCGCGACGACAGCGCGCTCCACGATCTTCGCCACCGACTGCATGAATTCGCCGCCGTAATCCACCGCCACTGCGCGGATGGACTCACCGGCCAGCACGTCCTTTAATTCCTTTTCTTCCTCCCGCGTCCGCGAAAGGCACATCAGCATTGCCGCCCGCGAGACCGTACGGCTGCCGCTGATGTTGGCGTCATGTTCTACCGTTCTGCCATGCTCCATTTTATCTCGTCTCCTCTACTGCGCTGCTGCCGGCCAGAGCGCCGGTCGAAAAAGCCAGCTGCAGGTTGAACCCGCCGGTCACAGCATCGATGTCCATGAGTTCGCCGGCAAAGTACAGCCCGGGCAAGCGCTTTGATTCCATGGTGGACGGATTGATGTCTTTAACGTCCACGCCGCCCCGCGTGATGATCGCCTCCGCAAAGCCGCGCAGGCCCTTGATGGTCAACGGAACCCGCTTGAGCACATCCACAATCTTTCGCCGCTGCGCGCCGGTCACCTGGTTTGCAGGCAGCCGCTCCGGCAAGCCCTGCAGCGTCAGCAGAGCCAAACCCAGATTGTGTGGGACCAAGGTGTCCATCACCGATGCCAGTGCTTTGTTGGGTGTGGCGCCAAACTCCCGAAGCACCCGTGCGTCCAGCGCCTGATCATCCAGCGCGGGCTTGAGGTCGATCAGCAAGCGCGTGCCGCGGCAGGGGTTCTTCACAAGGCTTGAGAGCGTCAGCGCCAGCGGGCCACTGATTCCGCAATGGGTCAGCAGCAGTTCGCCTTGCTCGGCGTACAGCTTCTTTTTGCCGTCCAGCGCCGTCAGCGACACATTTTTGAGTGTCAGCCCGGACAGCGCGAATGGCCAGGTTTCTTCCGTCTCGATTGCGACCAGCGCGGGGACCATCTCTTTGAGTCCGTGGCCCAGCGCCCTCGCCATCCGGTGTCCGTCGCCGGTGGAGCCTGTCGAGGGATAGCTGAGTCCGCCGGTGGCGAGGAT
Organism: Eubacteriales bacterium; assembly: GCA_031555975.1. Taxonomy (GTDB): domain Bacteria; phylum Bacillota; class Clostridia; order Christensenellales; family Aristaeellaceae; genus JAJDGF01. The sequence goes on along the minus strand of JAVBTW010000173.1, from coordinate 11,117 downwards.
GACGGCCCTCGCCGGGAAAACGCGCCCGTCGATCAGCTTCGCGCCGGATGCGCGTCCGCCATCGGTCAGGATGGCGTCCACCTGCGCGCCAAGCTCCACGCGCACTTGCAGCTGCCTGAGCGCTCGTTCCAGCGCGCGGTTGATGTCGCTGGCCTTGTCGGAAGCGGGGAAGGCGCGCTCGCCACGCTCAACTTTCATCGGTACCCCCAGCTCCTCAAACAGCGCCACCACGCCCTGATTGTCAAGGCGCGAGAGGGACGCGTAAAGAAAGCGCGGATTGCGCAATATGGCCTTCATGAATGTGTCCGGCTCCGCCATGTTGGTGACATTGCACCGCCCCTTGCCGGTGATATAGAGCTTCTTGCCCAGCTTTTCGTTGCGCTCCAAGAGGGTCACGCGTCCGCCTGCGCGCGCGGCAAACAGCGCGGCCATCATGCCTGCCGCGCCGCCTCCGATGATGACGATGTCCGATGCTTCCATCATCATGCCTCGTTCTTGCTCAGATACACATCATAGCTGGACCAGATCTTTTCCAGTTGCTCAAAGTACTGCGCCACTTCATGCCGCCTGCGTTGGCCCAGCGCTACAATCAGCGCGTTGATCAGGCTCAGCGGCGCAGCCAAGGAGTCCACGAAGCTGGCCATGTCGGACTTGGCGGTGAGGCACAAGTCGGACGCGGCATGTAACGGGCTCAGCGGTCCATCTGTGATGGAGACCAGCTTTGCACCGCGGCTCTTGGCAAAGTCCATCGCTTCGATGGTGCGGCTGGTATACCGGGGAAAGCTAATGCCAATCAGCAAGTCGCCATCTTGGATGCGGCTCAGCTGTTCGAATACGTCCGAGATGCCGCTGGTGACTACGTGCACACCGGAAAAGATGAAGTTGAGATAGTGGCCCAGGAATTCCGCCAGCGTGGCGGAGGCGCGCAGACCGAGCACGTAGATGTTGCGGGCCTGCAGGATCGACTCCACGACGTCCTCAAAAGACCCCAAATCCAGCTCGTCCAATGTCGCGCGGATGTTTTGGATGTCCGCTTTGAGGACGCGGCTGAGGACCTGGCTGTGGTCCATGTCGGAAGTCATTTCGAAGCGCTGAGAAGAGGTTAGCCTGTGGCGAATCAACTCTTGCAGTGCTTTTTGCAGGTGGGGATAGCCGTCGTAACCGAGCGCGGCCGCGAAACGAACCACGGTGGATTCGCTCACGCCCACATACTCGCCCAGGCGAGATGCGGTCATGAATGCGGCTTTGTCGTAGTGTGTGACGATGCATTCTGCGATGCGGCGATGGCTCTTTGAGAGTTTTTTGCCGCTGTGGTTTAAACGTTGAATGAGCTCTTGCGCGTTGTCCATTTTTGCCCTCCATGTGTTGCGCATTGTCGGCATCATCCATTGTACGCCAGCGACGCAAAAAATGCAAGACATGTGACAGGATTTATCCAGATTTGCCAAAGTAGCGAGAGAAAGGGGTCTGTATTTGGCGGATGTGCAGGTCGCTGATGCGGCGCACCGCACGCTTTGTCATCCTGAGCTGCAGCGAAGGACCTCCTCCCAGGAGGCCTGCGACCACGCGATTGGAGGGGTTGCACCTCTGAGCAGGGTGCTCCTTCGCTGCGCTCAGGGTGACAGGGTGCGACGGCGCGGCGTTCGCGCCGATGTGCTGTTCGCTGCGTTTTTCCTCTTTTCAAATCAGCGTCCCGTATGGTATAATATGATGAAACTGGGGCAGACTGGCCCTTGTCTATACATACGAGGAGGCATACGCATGAAGCCCCTTTTCACCATCGCCATCGACGGTCCTTCAGCGGCGGGCAAGTCCACCATTGCGAAGGCCATCTCCGCGCGTACGGGCGCCTTGTACCTCGACACGGGCGCCATGTACCGGGCGCTGGGCCTGCATGCATTGAATCTGGGCATCGACCTCAAGGACGACCGTGCTGTGGCGGATGCGATGAGCGGCGCGGAGATCCGCGTACGCTACGTGGACGGCGCTCAGCGCGTCTATCTGAACGGTGAGGATGTCAGCGAGGCCATTCGTGACGGTGCGGTTTCGAAGGCCGCGTCCGCGGTCAGCGCCGTGTCGGAGGTGCGCGCGGCCATGGTGAAGATGCAGCAGGCCATCGCAGAGGGTGAGAGTTGTGTGCTGGATGGGCGCGACATCGGCACCGTCGTGCTGCCGAACGCCACGTTAAAAATCTTCCTGATCGCAGACCCCGAAATCCGTGCGCTGCGCAGGCATCGCGAGCTGACGGAGCGCGGTGGCGACGAAGAATACGATAAGGTGCTGCGCGATTTGCTGCGAAGAGACCATGACGATGCCACGCGCGCGGCGTCGCCTTTGACGAAGGCGCGGGATGCGGTTGAGGTCAACGCCACGCACCTGTCTCCAGATGCGGTGGCGGAGATGGTGATCGGGCTGCTGAACGAGCGGCTGGAAGGCGGTCCCATATGAAGCAGCGGCACTGGTTCTATCGGTTCATCCTCGGGATTGCTCGGTTTTTGGTGTTGATCCTGTACCCGATTCGGGTCAAAGGGCTGGAGAACATCCCTGGCGACGGATCGGTGATCTTGTGCGCGAACCACATCCATAACTTCGACCCGATTCTGCTGGCCTCAGCGGCCAAAAAGCGGGATGTGTGCTTTATGGCAAAAGCGGAGCTGTACAAGGTGAAATGGCTGCGCTGGTTTTTCGCGTGGTTAGGCGTCATCCCGGTCCGCCGGGGTGAGTCGGACATGGGCGCGCTGAGGACATCCATGGCTGTGCTCAAGGAGGGCCGCGCTCTGGGCATCTTCGCACAAGGACACCGCGATGCGACCGGTGAACTGGCCATGGAATCGGGTGTGACGCTGATGGCATTGCGCACGGGCGCGCCCGTGGTGCCGGTGTTCATGGTCGGGCCGTACCGGCTGTTTCGACGGTTTGCGATCCGCATCGGAGCGCCCGTGGACTTGTCCATGTATCAGGGCAAGTATGACAGCGAGTTGCTGAAAAGTGCGACAGCCACCATTGAAGCTGCCGTGAAGGGACTGAAACCGCAGTCTTAGGTAACCGCTGATCAGCTCGGTTGCGGGGCTCGCCCTCCTCAGGCCCTCTTGGGCACCGCCCACACATGGGAGAAGCGGCTGCCCCACCAGAAAAGGCGAGAACGTTAAACTGCAGTTAAATATTGAAAACCGGCAGGAATCTTACCGCATATTGGAGAAGGATAAACTTTACGAATGATGGGACGTATGGGCCAATAAATGGAGATTGCCTGGTACACATCGCGGGATGCAGAGAGCGGGAACGTGAGAAACATGCAGCTTATGGTGGCGCAACACACCGGGTTTTGCTATGGTGTGCGGCGCGCGGTGGACATGGCGGAGCGGGCGGCCGCGACGAAAAGCCCCTGCTATACACTGGGTGAGATCATACACAATCCGCAGATGGTGCAGCAGCTCCGCGCGCGTGGCGTGATGCCGGCCGCATCGGTCGATGAGGTGCCAAACGGCGCGTTGGTCGTGGTCCGGGCCCACGGTGTGTCGATGAATGTCCTTGAAGCGCTTCGGGAAAAAGGCTGTGAAGTCTGGGATGCCACCTGTCCTGACGTGGTCAGGATTCACGCCATGGTTCTTGAGGCGGCGCGGTCGGGTACGCCTGTCATGGTCTGCGGAGCGGCTGACCATCCGGAGGTTCAAGGCACACTCGGCTGGGCATGCGGCCTTGGACGCGCCATCGAAACCGCCGCACAGGCCAATGAAATCGAGCCGATGGAAAGGGCGCTGATCGTCGCCCAGACCACCATCGGTGAGGCGCAATACGATGAGATGGTCAGCGCGCTTCGATCGCGAATCAGAGAACCCGATGTCAAACGGACGCTGTGTCCGGCCACCAGAAAGCGCCAGCAAGCAGCCTTGGACGTCGCGCGGCAAGTTGACATCATGATCGTCGTTGGGGGCCGCAACAGTTCGAACACGCAGAAACTGTTTGAGCTGTGCAAGGCCGAATGCCCCCGAACCCACTTCATCGAAACCGCGGCGGAGCTGGACGCCATCCAGTTTGGCCTGCGTGATCGAATAGGGATCACCCTAGGTGCATCCACCCCGGACTGTACATTTAAGGAGGTTGTAGCACGAATGAACGACAACGAGAACAAGGACCTGATCACCCCAGTCGAGGAAGCCGCGGAAGCAGATAAGAGCCAGGCCGCCGCTGAGCCCCAGGAGATCCAGGAGCCCAAGGAATCCAGCAGCGACGCGGACTTCATGGCGGACATCGACCGCACCATGGTCCAGATCCGGCCCGGTCAGACGATCACCGGCACGGTGGTGCAGATCACCGATGATGAGGTGTGCGTCAATGTTGGCTATAAGGCGGACGGCCTCATCAAGAAGGCCGACCTGACCTCTGTGGACTGCAAGATCGGCGACGAGATCGAGGTCGAGGTTGTCAAGGTCAATGATGGTGAAGGCAACGTGCTACTCTCTCAGCGCAATATCGTCAACCGCAAGTTCTGGGACGAGATCGTCGAGAAGTATGAAAACGACCAGTATGTCGATGGCGTTGGCAAGGAAGCCGTCAAAGGCGGCCTGATCGCCACCGTGAACGGCATCCGCACTTTCATTCCCGCCAGCCAGCTTTCGCAGCGCTATGTCGAGAAGATCGAAGAGTTCGTCGGCCAGCCGATGAAGCTCAAGATCATCGAGATCGACAAGCCCAAAAAGCGCATTGTCGCCAGCCGCAAGGTCGTTCTGCAGGCGGAAGAAGCCGAGAAGAAAAAGACCGTTTGGGGTACGCTGAATGCCGGCGACGTCGTCAAAGGCACGGTGCGCCGCCTGACCGATTTTGGCGCGTTTGTGGACATCGGCGGCGTCGATGGCCTGGTCCATGTGACCGACCGGAGCTGGGGTCGCGTGAAGCACCCGTCCGACGTGGTGTCCGTGAACCAGCAGATCGACGTGAAGATCCTGAACGTCGATCCCGACAAGGAGCGCATCTCCCTCTCCTACAAGCAGACCCAGCCCCGCCCGTGGGATGTGGCCATGGACAAGTACCCCGTCGGCGCCATCGTGCAGGGCAAAGTTGTACGCATCACCACTTTCGGCGCGTTTGTTGAGCTGGAGCCCGGCCTGGATGGCCTGGTCCACATCTCCCAGTGCGCGCTGACCCGCATCAACAAGGTAGAGGACGCGGTGCAGGTGGGACAGGATGTGCGCGTCAAAGTGCTGGATGTGAACCCCGAAGCGCGCCGCATCAGCCTCAGCATCCGCGCGGTGCTGGAGGACGAAGCGTTTGAGAACATGCCCGCCACCACGGACGAGTATGCCATCGACGGCGGCAATGACGAATACGCAATCTATGGCCAGGCCTCAGCCAGCGATGGTTTGACGCCTTCAGAGACCAAGATCGCGGAGGCTTTCGCCCAGGATGCGCCGGTCTCCGTGCATCCCGAAACCGCCGCAGTATCCGCCTCCGACGAGACCATTGCCGAAGCCGGTGTCAAGCCCCTCGAGCCCAAGAAGACCAAGGAAGAGATCATCACCGAAGTGTTCGAGTCTGACATGCCCGTGCAGCATCATGTGGAGCACAAGACACACGAATCCGTGTCCGAGGAGATCATCAAGGAAGCCCATGTGCGCAAGGTCCATCATGAGGCATCCGAGGCTGAAGCGGCTGCCGCTGCGTTCGAAGAGGGTGGCGTCGTGGCGCATCACGCGCCGGTGAATGAGGAGACCGTCTCAGGCGAAATCATCGAAGAGGCAAAGCAAGACCAGTAACGGGTTGCGCCTGAGGGGCGCTGGCGTTGACAAAGGCGGTGCGCTTCACTGCTTTTGAGTATGGGTTTGGTTACAGCATCAAGGGCAGCGTCGTGAGACGCTGCCCTTGATGTGTATGTCGGCCTCATCAAAGGAGCCGGTGTGCTTCGCATCGGTACTTTTCCGTGCGTTCGTCGCGGATTACGCCCCGCCAATGAAGTCCATATCCGAAGTCATATCGGTTCCCCGCGCCATCCACGTAGGCCTCCATGTCGAAGGGCACGTCCTCCTGATTCGTCTCCACCGTTTCCATGTCCTTTGGAAGCCGCATCGGCAACAGCCCGCTGGGCTCATGCCGTCCGCTCAAGATTTCCAGCACCGCCTTCATGGAGATGCCGAACGCCGCGACAATGGCGTCCGCAAACGGCTCCAACTCGGCCAGCACGGTTGGCTTGTTCAGGTCCGCGACCACCACGAGCGGCTTGTCTTTGCCCAGGCGCTTGCGCGTCTCGATCACGTTGTCCAGGTCTGATTCGTTGGCCGCGTATGCAGTCTTGCCGCGATAGCTGCGGTTGGTGAAGCCTTCGCCCGGATCTCCGCCCGCGATGGAGACCTCGCGAGCGGTCGACGCGGTATAGGGCCGGTATTGCAGGCTGATCGGCAGATAGCCGTTGCCGCCCGCTTCGATATCCTTTTCGGCATAGGCGTCCGTGATGGGTGTCTCCACGACGACGATGGCCGCGTCTGCGGACTCCGGCTGTTGCACCGGCTCAAAGTATTCGGCCAGCAGTTGCTCGGGGATCGGCGCGCCGGACCAGGGCGCGACGGGGAAGCCAAAGAAACCGCGATGGGTTCCCACATGCCGGTCGGGCACATAGACCTTGATCTTCTCTGGCAGCGGCAGCGCAGCTTGCGCGTTTTTGAGCAACACCACGGAACGGATCTGTGCGTCAAGACCGGCATTCACATGTGCCTCACAGCCGACCAAGGCGCTGCTTTCTTCCACGTCCAGATAGGGATCCTCAAACAGCCCGCATCGGAATGTGTTGGTGAGCAACCGGGCAGCGCTCTGCTCAAACCGCGCGCGCATATAGGCCGTGCCGTGGCGTTCACAGCCCATGCGGTAGGCCTCCAATACCGGCGTCACCCGGTTGTTGCCGCCGAACTGGTCCATGCCGTTTTCAATGAGCAGCAGGTGCTGTTCGGCCTCGCTCAGACCTTCTACACCCCAACAGCGCGGCGAGCTGATGATCATGGGCAACTGATACGGACCGGTGATGCCCCAGTCCGTGCAGAGGACACCGTCATAACCGTACTTGCCCCGCAGCAGGTCATGGATCATGTAGCGCGAATAGGCATTGCCCACATTTTCGCCTGTGCCCTGCCCATACGAGATGGTGTAGTAGGGCATGATCGATGCGGCTGTGCCGGTGGGACCGTTCAGTTTGAGCGCGCCTTCCGTAAACGGAATCAAGTGTTGATCGAAGTTTTTGCCGGGATAAACCGCGTATTTGCCATAGGCGTAGTGCGCATCGCGGCCCGATTCGCCGCTGCCACCGCCGGGCCAGTGCTTGGCCATGACGGCCACGGATTCTTGGCCCCAGCCGGCCTTTGCCCCTTCGGTGGTCTGCATGCCATCGCAGAATGCGCGGCCCATGTCGGTTGCCAGGCCCACGTGTTCGCCATACGTGTCGCCAAAGCGCATCCAGCGGGGTTCGGTCGCGAGGTCGATCTGAGGCGACAGCGCCGTGGCGATGCCCAGGGCGCGATATTCCTTGGACGCGACCTGTGCGAACCGTTGACATGTGTCGGGGTCAAATGTGGCGGCCATGGCGATGCCCTCAGGCCACTTGGAGGTCCGCCCTCCGCCGCCCTTGAACTCAGCGGTCATCTTTTCCGCGCCGTGGCGCGGGTCGGAGGAGATGTTCACCGGTATGGCCAATGCCAGCGACTCCGCCAGCGCCTGCAGGTTGTTGTTCCAGCCCGCGGCCGAGCGTGGCGATTCCAGCTGGGCCAGCAATACACAGCGGATATGGTCGTCGCGAAGAAAAGCCTGCTGTTGGTCGGTAAGGTCGGATGGATCGGCACCGGACTCTGCGTAGGACTTGCCGCCGTAGGTGCCGGGAAAGGGGCTGTTTGCCTGAATGGGCACGGACTGATGTGACGAATACAGCATAAGGCCTGCGATCTGTTCTATGGACATGCGGGCGGCGAGGTCGCTTGCGCGCTGTTCAGGCGGCAGTCTCCAGTCGCAGAAGGGGAGCAGTGTGCCAGCGCGGGCATGATCCTTAAAGAGCAGGCCGTCGACGGCCAATATGGGCAAGTCGGTGGTTGCGAGGACCGGGCCGCCGTCCTTGTTGATGTGACGGGTAATTTTCATGGAAGCGCTCCTTTCGTTGTGCCGCGATTTTCGGCAGTTTGCGCCGCACACACCCACAGAATACCCTCTTTTCTGAACCCTGTCAACGGCCCATTTTTATCTTTCCAGGGCATAGCATGAACTAAGCCCTGCGATGCCGCACTGGATGACACGGGTGGTTATAGCGCATTCATGCGGCCGCTCTGCTTGTCCATCGCTTCCCGACTCGATGTCGCCCGCCGCCCAAATTTTACGTCTGCATATTTCTTACAGAATATCCATTCACGGTGCACTGCCGGCGCACCGATTCGCGCACTGACACCTCCTTTTTATGTGATCAGATGCATTCACATATTTGAAACCGTATAGCAAAATTTCGACATGTTGTGTAATAATCGCGCGATAAAGCGTGACGCATTTCCTGCATACAGTACGCCTGTTCCATTCAAAATGTATTTCTTGGATTCGACATGTGGCGCTTCGACAACTGCGCAAGATCAATGGTTTCAATGGCTTTCAGGCCCGTTTGACGTCCTGCAAATCCTGCGTTATATTGCACATTTGCGTCGGATTTTTGTTCCAAATACAACGAGATTGTGACATTTATGTCGAACGAAACCCATTGTTTTCGCCCCGTTGCTGCTTTTTCCGCGCAGGTCAAGCCCTATAATCCCAATTGGGTGGTGAGCGACGCATGAGGGTCAGCGTGGAAATGTATATACTGATCAATTTATGTATGAATCTCATCACAATCGGAGCGATTGCACGATCTCGCGGGCGGGTACGGTGGGGTGCGGTGACGTTTGCGAGCGCGTTTGGCGCATTGTATGCGGTGGCGATGCAGACGCAGACGTTCCGGTTGCTCCAGGTTTGGCCGCTTCGGATTTTGCTCCTGGTTCTGATGGTGGCCGCAGCGATAAGGGTCACGGACCTGAAGGACTTTGGTTCGGCCATCGCGTATGTGGCCGCCGGGACAGTGCTGATGGGCGGCGCGCAATTGCTGATGCGCGAGCTGATGGGCGGACCGTCGGCGCTGGCGCTGCTGGTCGGCGGGTTGTGCGGCGGGGTGCTGCTGTTGGCGGCGTTGGCCCACAAAAAGCAGCGCATCGAACACTACGAGGTGCAATTGCTCCTCAAAGCGCGGGGCCACAGGGTGCATTTGGTGGCGCTGATCGACACCGGAAACCGGCTGCACGAACCGCTCAGCGGACTCCCGGTGCTGATCGTGTCGGCCAAGCGGATTCGTCGGCTGCTGCCGACGACGCTGGACCCTGAGCATCCGCAGCGGACGCTGCCGCCTGGTTTCCGGCTCGCCAGCTACGGCAGCCTCGGCGGCGGAGGCAGCATGGCAGTTTTCCGCCCGGATGAACTGCTGGTGAGTTACGGAGAAGGGTTCATGGCCGCGCCCGATCTGTGGGTGGGGGTTTACCCCGGCGACATGCCGGGTGCGGTGCATGCGCTGGCGCCTGGCGTGATTGGCACGATCAAACAGGCGCGGAGCCGCCCGAAAACTGTGCAAATGAGAGGGAGTTGATGGACATGGTCAATCCGGCAAGCCAGGTGGTTCGGCAGACGGTGTTCGGACTGATTGTCCGCATGCGCCGGGGCAATGTGTGTTATATTGGCGGGTTCGATACACTGCCTGCGCCGCTGGGGCGCGAGCTGGAACATGAGATGCTGGTTCAGATGAACACTGGCTCCAAGCAGGCGCGGTCCACATTGATCGAACACAATTTGCGGCTGGTGGTGTACATCGCCCGCAAATTTGAGAACACCGGCATAGGCATCGAGGACTTGATCTCCATCGGCACCATCGGCCTGATCAAAGCTGTGAACTCCTTCAACATTGAAAAGAAGATCAAATTGGCAACCTATGCCAGCCGCTGCATTGAAAATGAGATCCTGATGGTGCTGAGGCGGACCAACAAACTGCGCTTTGAGTTGTCGTTTGATGAACCGTTGAACACCGATTGGGACGGCAACGAGCTGCTGCTTTCCGACATCATGGGCACGGAGGCGGACCTGGTGAGCCGTGATCTGGATCAGGATGTGGAGCGTCAGATGCTGCACAGCGCCATCAAGCGGCTTGGCAGCCGCGAAAAGGAAATCGTGGACCTGCGCTATGGCCTGGCGGACGGATCAGAGCACACGCAGAAAGAAGTCGCGGACATGATGGGCATCTCCCAGAGCTACATATCCAGGCTCGAAAAACGGATCATCAAGCAGCTGAAGACGGAGATGCTGAAGATGGCGTAAGCGGGCCACCGCCATTGTTTGAAGAGCGGGGTCTGTCTCCGCTGCGCCGCCCATCGCCTGGGGGGACGAAGCGGAGACAGACCCCGCAAACGATTGCAGACGTTGGAGCCAAAAAAACAAAAAGAAGCGCGTTCGCAAAAAAGTCGGTGCAATACGGTTGTATGGCAGCGGTATGCATTCGGTTCGCATATTTTCCTGCATCCACGGCAATACTTTTCGTGCTGTGGAGGTGGCTAAATGGCGATCAATAAGGTGGAAATCTGCGGCGTCAATACGCAAACGCTGCCGGTGCTGTCTCATGAAGTGATGCGAGAAATGCTCAAGAAGGTGCGCGAAGGGGACAAGCAGGCGAGATCAGAGCTTATTCAAGGCAATTTGAGGCTGGTGCTGTCGGTCATTCAGCGATTCCACAACCGCGGGGAGAATGTGGACGATCTGTTCCAAATCGGCTGCATCGGACTCATCAAAGGCATTGACAACTTCGACATCACGATGAATGTCAGGCTGAGCACTTACTGTGTGCCGATGATCATCGGCGAGATCCGGCGTTATCTCAGGGACAACAACCCGATCCGGGTCAGCAGGTCGCTCCGTGACACCGCTTATAAGGCGCTTCAGGCGCGGGACCGGTTGGGATATGCGCTGGGCCGAGAGCCGAGCGTTCAGGAGATCGCACGGGAAATGGACGCGCGCGAAGAGGACGTTGTGTTCGCACTGGAAGCGATTCAAGATCCGGTGTCGCTGCACGAGCCGGTGTATCAGGACGGCAG
>JAVBTW010000097.1:0-5203 GCA_031555975.1 Eubacteriales bacterium | reverse complement strand
ACCACCACCTGGTTCCGCCCCCCATATTTCGCCTTGTACAGCGCCACATCCACGGCCCGCATCGCGTCCTCAAAGTTGGCCTTTGGCGGGATGTGCACCACGCCAAAGCTGGCCGTGACCGGTATGTTCGTCCCATCATAGCTGATCTCCGCCTTTGCGATCCGGTCCCTGAGCCGTTCCGCAAACGCGAACAGGTCGAACTGCTCGTTGGATGTGGTGAAGATCACAAATTCCTCGCCGCCATAACGCGCGAAGATGTCGTAAGGCCTCAACTGGTTTTTGATGATGTCCGCAATGGCGCACAGCACATAGTCGCCTGCAAGATGGCCAAACGCGTCATTCACCTTTTTGAAGTGGTCCAGGTCGTACATGATCAGCGCCGTGTTCAGGCCGAGTCGCGCGGCGACCTCCATCTCGTGGTTCACCATGTGCATGAACTGGCGTCGATTGTAGATGCCCGTCAGCGGATCAGTCGTCGCCAGCGCTTCGAGCTGCTGCATCATGTTCACATTGTCCGTGATGTCCCGGCAGACATAGCTCCAGCCCATCATCATGCCTTTTTCATCGCGCACTTCGCCCACCATGGTGCGATAATAGTGGTCCGTGCCCTGCTTGTCCGTCCGGCAGAAAGTGATCTCCCCCGGCACTGCGTGCTGCTTGAGTTCGTCCGGCCAGCAATCAAGCTTGTCCACCGGATCACCCTCAAAGCGCTTCTCAAGCCCTGAGAGTAGCTTCTCAGCGGCCTCATTCCAGTATTGCAGCGACATATGCTCGTCCAACACAATCAGCGCGTCCTCCATGGATTGCACCGCGCTGTGTGAGGCCACCGGCACCAGATCCATCAACCGGTGCTGCAGCAGGTTGATCGCGAACAGCACCATGGACACGGTCATCACAAAGGGTGTCGGGTCCAGCCCGTTCGGGAGCAGTCCAGAAAAATTGAGGATGTTGGCGAAGAACGAAAGGCCGCTGCCAATGATCATCAGCCGCATCTGGCTGCGCAGCTTTTGAGTGCCGGAGATATACCGCTTGAACACCAGGGCATAGCTGGTCAAAATGCAGGTCACTGATATGAACTGCTGCACGATGTAGAGCGGGCCTCGCCCAAGCTTGGCGAAATACGCGCCGTCACCATAGGGTATCATGTCGATGGACGTATAGTACAGTTGATGGTGTCCGTTGAACAGCACGATGATCATCATCAGCATACCGTACGCGAACGATGTCGGCAGCATCCATTTGCGCAGCAAGGTCGGATAGAACAGCGAGATCATGGCCAGCAGGAAAAACGGAGCAATCACGGGGATCCCAGCGTTCTCCACACCCAGCGCGGTGATCGCCGCCTGCTGCGTCGTCGCCAGCACTTCGCCCAGATACCCAAGCACGTAAAAGCACAGCGCCAGCGTGGCGAACATGAAGTAGATCGACTTTTGTCGATCGCGCCTGAGGCTCGTAAACGCGACGAGCCAAAGGCATCCACAAAACGCCAACAGCAAGATGATGACCAACACAGTTTGCATAATGCCCTCCAGGGGACTCATTTCGAGTTTTCTTTTTTACCAACCAGATGATTATACCAGATTAACGTTAATTTCATCGCATCAATGAGAAAAATGCGGAATCCAGGCTGTATACCGGATTGCGAATGCGAAGACTACACCCACATTGGAGACAAATCATCGGCCACCCGGAAAGACGCCAGCGTTGCCGCCCTGACCTCGTCGAGCGTATAAACAGGATTCAGCTCCCGAAGCAGCAGCCCGGCTTCCTCGACATCCATGACGCACATCTCGGTCACAATTCGGTGGGCTCCGCTGCCCGCAGTCACCGGATATGTGCACCGCGGCAGGATTTTTGCCTGGCCCTTTACGGTGTGCTCCATTGCAATGATCACCCGCCGCGCTCCGACCAACAGATCCATCGCGCCGCCCATCCCCGGCACCGCCTTCCCGGGCACCATCCAACTCGCCACGCCGCCGCGCTCGTCCACCTGCAACGCGCCGATCACTGTCACGTTCACATGACCGCCCCGAATCATGGCAAACGAGTCCGCCGAGTCGAAAAATGCGCCGCCCGCCAGCACCGTTACAGGTTTCCCGCCCGCGTTGGTGATGTCCGGATTCTCTTCGCCCACCGGCGGGGTCGGCCCAAGCCCCGTGAACCCGTTTTCCGATTGCAGGTAGATCTCAAGGCCCGGGTCCACATACTCAGCCACCAGCGTCGGCAGCCCGATCCCCAGGTTTACCACATCGCCGTCATTCAGTTCGCGCGCGACCCGCCGTGCGATAAATTCTTTGTTCGTCATGCGCGCACCCCCTGGACGATATGGTCCACATAGATACCCGGCACGGTCACATCGTTCGGGTCAATCGCCCCCACAGGAACAATCTCATCAGCCTCGCAGATCACCACGTCGCACGCGGTCGCCATGATCGGATTCATGTTCCGCGCAGATCCGCGCATCACCAGATTGCCGCTTTCGTCCGCAAGCGCGGCTTTGATCAGCGCGACCTCCGCCCGCAACGGCAACTCGATCAAATAGATGCGCCCATCCAGTTCAATCGTTTGTTTTCCTTCGGCCACCATCGTACCCACGCCCGTCGGCGTGATCACGCCGCCCAGCCCCCCGCCCGCGGCGCGGATCCGCTCCGCCAGTGTGCCCTGAGGCACCAACTCGACAGACAGCTCTCCCGTGCCCATCTGCCTTCCCGTCTCCGGGTTCGTGCCGATGTGGCTCGCAATCAGTGTGTCCACCCGATGGTGCGCAATCAACTTGCCCACGCCATACTCGGGAACCGTGCTGTCGTTGCTAATGACCGTCAGGCGCGCATACCCGCGTTCAAACACCGCGTCGCCCAACGCGTGCGGCGAGCCGCAGCCCAAAAAGCCGCCCACCATGATCCGAGAGCCGTCATGGATCAGTTCCATCGCCCGATCCATCGGGATCACTTTTGTTTTCCCCATGCAACCGACCTACCTTTCCTGTGTCGCGCACAGAGTGTGCGCCTGGGTTTCGTTCCCAGTCCCGTCTGCAGGCGTTCTGCCTCCCAGGCTTACCCTCGCTTCATGCGTTGACGGCGCCGCTACTATTCTACATACCCAGATTACAGGCAGTCAACGCACTCTGTGCTAAATTATCCCACCGATCAACTAGGGCAACACCGCACCAGCGCGAAGTCGCCCCTGACAATGGATGGGTAAAGGGTTTCCTCTCCGGCAACCGAGTTGCTCAGCGCTCACCTTGGCTTCAATCCCCATTGGGACAGCAAGAATGCGACTCCGCAAGCCGCAAAAAGGATGCCCATCATCACCATGCCTTGCGTGCCTGCGCGCATAAACAGGCTGAACGTCAGCGGTCCCAGCGTCGCACCCAGTTTCTTAAGCAGGCTCAGATAGCTCAGCATCCGCGCGCTGCCGACCCGCTGCGCGACGTCCGTTTCCAGCACATACGCGTTCTGCACGGAAAATCCAAACCCATCAGCAGCGCCAAGGACCAGTGCGGGCGCCGCCACGGCGGCCATTCCATCCAGCCGCCCGCACAAAACCAGCGCCCCGGCGGTAAGCAGCATGTGACAGACGTTTTGCAACACCGGACTGCGAATTATCCACACCAACCGGATCAGCACAGTGCTTCCAATATACACAGTGGCCAGGTTGTACAGCAGCGACACATATCCAGCGTACGCAGTTGGCAGCGCCTGCGCGCTCACATGCAGCGGCGACACATAGCCGGTGAACGCCTCTGAAATGCTGGTCGGCACCACCACCAGCAGGAGCAGGGAGAGGAACGCAAGGATGTTCTTTGCGGTGAGCTTCTGCTCGCCGCCCGCTGTCTGCGCGCGGGGTTTCGCGATTTCGTTGCGGACCCTCATCGGAAACAGCGCCAGTGCGACCGTCAGCGCGGCGGACAGCAACAGCACATTCCGATACCCGATCTTGTCTGAGAGCACCGCGCCGAACGCCACCGAACACATCAGCCCCGCATAGATGCCGCTGACCAGATTCGAAAAACTCTGGCTGCGGTTCTGGCTCAAGGTCGTGATGTTTCTCAGTGTCATCCAGCAGAACCCGTATCCGAGTCCCGCGACGCCGCGCGCCGCGATAAACAGCTGGATGTTCGGCGCAATCGCACTGCCAACAGCGCCCACCGCGAATGTGGTCGCGCCCAACAGATGCGGCCATTTCCAACCCTTCTTTTCAAACACCTTCGTGGCCAGCAAAATCGCCGCGCAGTTCGCGAGCGCTTCTACGGAATAAGGAAGGCCCGCCATGAAATTGGCATCGACCGGCAATCCAGCAGACAGTTCGTGCGCCTGGATGGGGATGAACGAGTTGCCCAGAAACGCGCCAAAATAAAACAGGAACGCCAGTTGTCTCAGATAGTTCGCGGGCCGCATGGGCTCGCTGTCCGCATGGCTTGAGATCAGTTTGATCGCGAGCTGGACCAGCTCCACCATCAACAAAATCGAAATGACCAGCGCCGCCAGCATGGAGATGGCAAATTGCATCATTTGGCGGCTCATATACGCCAGTGATTTCTGCATCAGCAGCTTGCCATCCTTGATCGGGAACCGGTAAAACAGCTCGAATGAGGCGTCGCTCGCGCGCTCACCGGTGGCAACGGAAACCAGATCGATGCATTCCGGCAGGTCTTTGTTCAAATCCAGTCGCGCGTATTCTGCTGCCGTGCCCGCATGGACCTGCTGTTGCAAGGCCGCAAAGTGAGCATAGGCCGCGTCGTAACCCTCGTTTTGCATGCGCGCCTGATCCACCGCGTAGATGGCAAAGCCAAATCCCAATTGCACAATACATTGAAAGCAGATGAGCGCGGTGAGGATCTCGCCCGTCGCCAGATGGCCGTCATCTTCGAAGATGCGGCCCTTAAGGCAATACACAGCCTGTGTGACCAACACGGCGAGTGCGACGATCAGCAGACTCTCCCCGAGCCGGTCTGACATGGGGTTGTCGGACGCGCCCATCATGATCCAGGTAAACAACGCCAAGAGCACCGTCAGCACAGAACCGCACGAAAGCAGCGCCCAACGCACCCGATTCGATTCGCTGTCCATTTGCATATTTTCCGCTCCGTCCATGAGCACTCCCACCGGATGCCGGCACGCCCCCGTCAGGGCCGGATGGGCAACTCTTTGATCAGCACTGACCCTGTGTTACTTTTTTACCACGGCCAGCATTGTAATGTCGT
>JAVBTW010000256.1:0-4359 GCA_031555975.1 Eubacteriales bacterium | reverse complement strand
CAGCAACAAGCGTGTCGCATCAATCAACAGCGCAGGCGTGCTGAAAGCGAAGGCACTTGGCACGACAATTGTAAGGGTGCGTGCGGCTGGCGGCGGCACGCTGAAATGCAAGGTAACTGTCGTCTCCAACAGCTACAGTCTCGCAAGGCCGCTGTACATCAAGGGCAAGCCCGCCCTGTTCACCAGCACCAAGCGCATTTACTACGAAAAAGGCACGCTGAAAGCCGAGGTGTTTATATCAAACGCCACCGGCACAACGCTCAATGGCGCTGATGGGTTAGTCTTTGAACTGTACGACGGCGAGCAGTTGATATACCAAAAGCACATCGGCCCGATCATATTCAAGCTGAAAAACAAGCGGTATGGAATCTGCAAGCTGACGATCACCGACGAAATGCTTCAAGGCGTCGGCACGAAATCATTCGACCTTGGCAGCAAGCGCTATAAAGCGGTCATTCGCGGCAATGGTGCTATCCCTTTGATTCCATCTACGAAGGACGCGGTCATGGCAAAATCCGGCACGTTCGGCTCAGCTGGAACAATCAAACCCACAATTGTGAGCCCATAACCTCATATTATGCATACAAGGGGAATCGCTATTGACTTTTTTATCTCCATATGTTACATTCCAGGTGCAAGGAGGGGATACTACATGAAACAAAAATGGGTAATCTTTTCGACTGTTGTTGTCTTACTAAGCATGTTATTTACACTGACCGCACAAGCAGAAATCAAGTTATCAGACATCGACTATGCCGACCAGTCGCACTGGATCCGCTATGATAATGCGGGCGACAAGCCATTCGATGTATTTGCAGTGTATCCGACCGTTACGGTCTCCACCGACGAGGCGGATATTCCGTTCGTTCGGATAGACAGCGAGCTGATGCTGAACGCATCAACAGGTTGGCTTCAGGAGAATGCGCCGCTGATTGAGTCCGGCAATATCTATGCCCCGCTGTATCGCCAGCTCAACGGCGTGATGCTAAACGAGCTGGACAGCTCGGGATTTGAAGCCTACACCACCTCTACGCCCCGCGAGGACGTGTTCGCGGCGTTTGACTACTTCATCAATAACATCAACAAGGGCGAGCGCCCATTCCTGCTGTTCGGCCATTCTCAGGGCGCGCAGCTCGTCGGCGACATAGCGACAAAGCTGCTGGCAGATCCGCGCTACTCAGATTACAACGATTTGCACATCGCCACTTACGCCATCGGCTATCCGGTTACGGAAGCAGCCATCGCGAACAACCCACGGTTGGCATTTGCTTCGGGCGCTACCGACACCGGCGTGCTGCTGTCGTGGAACACTGTCGCGCCCAGCGAAATAGGCAGCGGCGCTTACAAAGGGTTCGGCACATGGAAGGACGGCGCACTCCTCATCAACCCAATCAGCTGGACGACTGAAGAGCTGCTGGCGCACGCCTCTGACAACCCGATGTCCATGGTGCCGGGCGAGAATGGCGCGCCTGAGCTGCAGCCGCAGTCGGTCAACGCCATCGCGGACCTGGAGCACAGCGTGCTGGTCGTCACCTCGCAGGACGAATCGAAGTACGACGGCGGCCTTTCAACTGTCAGCAGATACCACAGGTACGACGTGGCATTCTTCTGCGAATCCATCAAGCAGAATATTGTGGATCGCACGGCAACGTTCATGGCTCAGCAGGAGTTGGATGAAGCTGCGTAGCCACACTTAGCTCCGGCAAATGCACATATTGGAGATGCACAGGATGAAAAAGATCGCGATAGTCGGTAGCATTAACGCTGATTATTCGGTGAGCGTGAGCCATACACCCAAGGTGGGCGAGACAGTGTTGGCAAAACAGTTTTCAATCACGCCGGGCGGAAAGGGCGCGAATCAAGCCTTTGCTGTCGGCAGGTTGGGCGGGGACGCTGTGATGCTCGGCGCGGTTGGCATGGACAGTTACGGCGACTTGCTGCTAGGCAGCCTCAAAGGCGCGGACGTCGATGTAAGCCACGTAATGCGCCTGAATGAATGCAGCACCGGCATAGCTGTAGTCGCGGTTAACGACGATGGCGACAACAGCATCATCGTGATCCCCGGCGCTAACGACATGGTGGACGAAGCGTACATTGAGGACATGCGCGCCGTAATTGAAGGCTGCGACATCGTGATAATGCAGCTGGAGATTCCGATACGCACGGTTATTTGTGCGGCGAAGCTGGCCAAGTCGCTCGGCAAAACCGTGATTCTCGATCCCGCGCCGGCGGTTGCAGAGATAAGCCCTGAGCTGTTTCAATATGTGGACATTATCACCCCGAACGAGACCGAATTGGCAATACTGACTGGCGACCCCGAGGTGATAACGCGCCTGCCCGATGCCGCGGCGGCGCTAAAGGCTGGCGGAGTGAAGCACGTCATCGTCACGCTCGGCGATAAGGGCGCGTTTCTGAGCACTGACGCTGGGCTGGAGCAGCATTTCCAGCCCAGCCCCGATATTCAGGTCGTCGACACCACAGCGGCGGGCGACAGCTTCACCGCGAGCGTCGCAATAGCGCTCGCGCTGGGCTACGACCTCGCGCAGGCGATACCTAAGGCGATGGCGGTCTCAGAAATCGTCGTCACCCGCAAGGGCGCACAGGCGTCCATTCCCAACAAGCATGAGTTGGAAGGGATATTTTAGACAATCACAATCAGCCAGTAAAGCTAAAAATCGACAAACCGGTAACCCACGCCTATCTCTGTTATGATATGCTCTGGGTTAGCGGTATCTTTTTCAATTTTGCGGCGCAGATTCGCCATAAACACGCGCAGCGTCTTGGTGTCGCCCAGGTTTTCATAGCCCCAGAGCTGTTTCATGATGTAATTATGCGTAAGCACCTTACCCCTATTTGCGATCAGAAACAGCAGCAACTTATACTCCATCGGGGTCAGGTGTATCTCCTGATCCTCGATCGTCACCTGCCGCTTGACCACATCCACGCACAGCCCGCCGTGGCGGAATTGCGCATCCTGCGGCTGAATCGCACCCGCGTTCTTGCGGCGCGCCACGCGCATACGAGCCAGCAGTTCGCCCATATGGAACGGCTTCGTCACATAGTCGTCCGCGCCAGCGTCCAGCGCCTCGATCTTGTCCTTCTCAAGCCCACGCGCCGACACCACGATGATCGGCACCTGCGACACCGCGCGTACCGCCTCGATCACCGTCAGCCCATCGCGATCTGGCAGCCCCAAATCCAGCAGTATGATATCCACTGGACCCGATGAAAACAGAAACATGCCCTCGTCAGCGCCCTTTGCGACGATTGCATGATGGCCTTCTTTCTCTAGCGATATCATAAGGAAACGCGAAATGTACTGATCGTCCTCAATGATCAGTACGCGCAGGTTATCATCCATATAAGTCATCCTTCCATTGGCAACGTGAATGTAAACTTCGCGCCGCGCGGCTGGTTATCCTCGACGCGCAGTTCGCCCTTGTGCGCCTGCACGATGGCCATGCAGATCGGCAGACCGAGCCCAATGCCGCGCCGTGAATCTGTAGCCGCACCCTTCGTGGTGAAGTAGGATTCAAACACGTGCGGCTTCATCGCGTCCGGTATGCCCTCGCCCGTGTCCGAGACCGAAAACACCGCCTGACCCTCCTCCACGCGCACATCCAGCCGTATCTCGTCGCCGGGCTTGGTGTGCTTAATCGCATTGTCGAACAGGTTGATGAGTGCCTGGGCGATCAGGCGTCCGTCCACCTTTAGCGCCACGACCTCCTCCGGGTAGCTGGCCTGGAACTTGCGTCCGCCCCACAGCCGCGCCATGCGCTTTATCGCCTCGCCCACTACATCGTCTATAACCTCGTAATCCATATGGATTTTCAGGCTCGACTCGCTGATGCGCGTCATATTCAGCACGTTCTCCACCAGATTCGTAAGCCAAATAGTCTCCTCACTGATATCGGATGCCAGCTTGCGCTTTTCATCGGCTGACAGCCTGTC
The DNA here is from genome assembly GCA_031555975.1 of Eubacteriales bacterium. Taxonomy (GTDB): domain Bacteria; phylum Bacillota; class Clostridia; order Christensenellales; family Aristaeellaceae; genus JAJDGF01. The sequence continues at coordinate 408 of JAVBTW010000256.1, read as the reverse complement.
AAACTGATCCGCCAGCAGCGTGCTCGCGCCATTCAGCGAGGTAAGCGGAGTCCTGATATCGTGCGCGATGGCGCGCAGGAACGTGCCACGGCTCTTTTCGCGCTCCATTGCGATGCGTATATTTTCGCGCTCGTTGTACAGGTCGTCGCGGTCGAGCGCGATGCCTATCTGAGCCGCCATCGTCCTGAAGAACAGCTCGTTCCTGTCACGCTCCGCGGGGTCCGGGCATTCCACGCGCAGCTCGCCAAAGCTCCGCGCCGATGAGCGGATCGGGTAGCTGGCGACCTTGCCGCACGGTTCCGAGCACTCCCCATAGACCTCTACGTCGCCATCTATGACCACACACGCCTGGCATCCGCAATGTTCCTTCACGTAACCGATGCCGTTCATGATGATGTTGCGCCTGCC
>JAVBTW010000091.1:0-5545 GCA_031555975.1 Eubacteriales bacterium | reverse complement strand
AGTGACCGCGATCAGGGTTCGAACTTCTCCAGCGCGATCTTGCCCTCCTGCAGAATGGCCAGCGAGAACTCGTCCGGATAGCCCTCCTGATAGACCACGCGGACGATGCCCACGTTCACGATCATCTTGGCGCAGATCACGCAAGGCTGATGGGTGCAGTACAGCGTCGCGCCAGCAATCTCTACGCCCAGCCGCGCGGCCTGGATGATGGCGTTTTGTTCGGCGTGGATGGCGTAGCATAGCTCGTGGCGCGTTCCGGATGGGATGCCCATCTCGCGGCGCATGCACTTGCCCCGCTCTACACAGGTCTCCACGCCCGCTGGCGCGCCATTGTAGCCGGTGGTCATCACCCGCTTATCCTTGACGATGACCGCGCCGATCTTGCGGTTTTCCTGATAGCAGCTGGCCCACGAGGACACGAGACCAGCCATCTCCATGAAACGCACGTCCCACTTATCCATTGTGCAGGTCGCCTCCCTCTATGAACCGGTCGCAAACAGTCTTGTACATCTCCGGCGTGCCGATGTCGATGCATTCACCCTCAAATAGATAGCCGCGCACATCGCGCCGATGGTACAGCCATTCGGGGAAGTGGCCCGGCGCGTCTGGAGAATTGCCTTCGTCGAGGTATTGCCGGATCAGCGGCACCGTGTCACGTTTGTACAGGTACAGCGCGTAAACGCCGATGTCGGTGGGCGGGTCCTTGGGCTTTTCCACAAACCCGATGACGCGGCCTTGATCGTCCAGTGTCGCAACCGCGAATCCGCGCAGCGTCGCCACGCTGTCCAGGTGCGCCATGAGCAGCGTGTCCTTGCCCGTGCGGTGGAAGTCCTGGACAAAGTCCGTCAGCGGGAATGTGAAGAAGTTGTCCGATGCGCACACCAACAGTTCGTCGTCGATGCAGAGCGTCTCGATGGCGTACAACATGTCGCCCACCGCACCGCGCTTGGTCTCGTCAGAATGGGTGCCGTCGTCCAGCACCTGAAGGTTCAGATCGGGATAACGGCCCTCAAAGCGCGCCTGGTCCAGCCAGGCCAGAAACTGGTTGTAAAACCGGCTGTTGGTCACGATCACCACATCGCGCACGTCGTCCACGGACGCGATCTGATCCATCAGATAGTCCAGCATGGCGCGCCCGCCGAGGGGCAGCAGCGCCTTGGGCAAGTCAAGGGTGAGCGGATAGAGCCTGGTGGCGTATCCTGCTGCCAGCACAATTGCGGTCATGGCGATTCATCCCATTCTATCATGATCTACACGCCTGTTCGGATCGGTTGTACCTGATTATACAGGCAGATTCGTTTCTTTGTCAAATCTCAATCATTTTTCGCTGGTTGCCAAGAACGGTTCTGTGGTATATTTCGTCTAAACGATGCGATTATCTTTCACAAAGGATGGTTGGGAGCATGCAGTATGACGAGCGCAAACGCAACAAGGCGAGGCGCGAGAAAGCCAAGCGCGCAAAGCTGCGCAGGCAGCGGATTCAACGCACGATTTACGCCTGTACCGGTGTGTTGGTGCTGGCCGCGGTGATGTTTTTTATGTTGCCGTTTTTGCGGCAGAGTCCGGGCGTTCAGCCGCTGCAGGATGCCATAGCTGTCGAGCCATTGGACGCCCAGGGTCAGCCCAAGTACACGCCCGTCCCGACGCCGACGCCGACCCCCAGCCCCACGCCCACGCCGTCGCCCACGCCATCGCCGACGCCCTACCCCTATCAGGTTACAGGCCGTTCCATCGACCCGGCCAAGAAGATGGTGGCGATCACATATGACGACGGTCCCAGCAAAAAGGTGACGCCAGAAATCGTAAAGATCCTGCAGGACAACGGCGTCGTCGCCACGTTTTTCATGCTGGGCAACAACGCCATGAAGTATCCAGACGTCGTCAAGCAGGTTGCGGAGGCAGGCAACCAGCTCGCGATCCACACCTATGACCACAAAGACCTGACCAAGCTCACGGATGCTGAGGTGCTGAAGGAAGTCAGCGACGCCGTGCGCTGCGTTCAGAACGCCTGCGGCATCACCCCGACATTGTTGCGCCCGCCCTATGGCGCGGTCAACGACAAGGTCAAAGCGCTGGTGGACATGCCGCTGATCAATTGGTCTGTTGACACCTTGGATTGGAAGAGCCGCAACGCCTCGAAGGTCTATGCCCACATCATGGAGGACTCGCTGGACGGCTCCATCATCCTGATGCACGACCTGTACGCGCCCACCGCGGAGGCCAGCAAAAAGGCGATTCCGGCGCTGATCAAGGCCGGGTACCAGTTGGTGACGATCGACGAGCTGTTCATGTACAGGGGACCGGAGCTGTCAGCAGGCAAGCTATACCTGCATGCGAACGAAACCGTAAAATAGCCTCATCAATGGCCGGCGACAGCGAGGCCATCCAGAGCTGACGAAGGATCTGCCCCTTGACGGGTGGATCCTTCGCTGTGTATCGGGTGAATATCGCACTCCGCATCGATTCCGCCAATATCGATCGAACGCTGCGTTAAGAATTGCGGATGCTGCCATATCTGGGCTTTCATGGGCTTGTTTCCTATTGCGTTTGCCGGGGTTCTCCTGTATACTGAAGCAAGTCAGACAAAATGCATATGAGGAAAGGAGGCCGTGAACATGTCCAACCGCGCAGAATTCCGCAAGGATCGTTTGCTCATCAGCGCCGCTGTAGCACATGTGCGCCGCTTCCTGTGCCTTGCCATGCCATCCTAGGAACGCCGTCAGAATCAGACGGTTCCGACAGGACATGCGAGACACCGGGCGCGCGAATGAGCGGCGACCACGGTGTTTTTTATATGCATTCTATCCACCATAAGGGGGGGATTCCATCATGTTTGCCAGACGTTTTGCGCTGCTCGGCGGATTGGCGCTGTCACAGTGGAAACGGTACGCATTGGCGGTCTTTGCCGTGCTGTTCTCGGTATCCGTCAGCTTTGTCACGCCGCTCGTGTTGGCGGAGGTGATCGACGCGATCATCGGGCGCAACCGGCCATTGGCACTGCCGGAGCCGTTGCTGTCATGGGTCAATGCCCGGGGCGGGGTCGGTTTTCTGGCCAACAACCTGTGGCTGATGGCACTGGCGCTGCTGCTTTTGAATGTGTTGGGCGGCGCGCTGCAGTACATGCGCGGCCGCATGACCTCCACGGCCAGCGAGACCATTGCCAAGGACCTGCGCGACAGGTTGTATTCGCACCTGCAGAAGCTGAGCTTTGATTACCATCAAAAGAATATGACGGGCGATTTGATCCAGCGCTGCACGTCGGACGTGGACACTGTGCGCCAGTTTCTGTCCGCTCAGATGGTCGAAATCTTCAGGACGGTGTTCATGGTCGTGGTGGCCACTGTATTGATGTTGAACATGAACCCGAAGATGACCGCAGTTTCGATGATCCTGGTGTTGCCGCTGTTCCTGTTCGCCTACATTTTTTTCCACTATGTGCAAAAACTGTTCCTCATCGCCGACGAGGCAGAGGGAAAGATGGGCGCCGTGCTTCAAGAAAACCTGGCCGGTGTGCGCGTTGTGCGCGCGTTTGCCAGGCAGCAGTACGAAGTGGAGAAGTTCAAGGACATCAATGTGGAATTGTTCAAGAAATCGGTGAAGCTGAACGACCTGCTGGCGGTGTACTGGTCCAGCGCTGACTGCCTCAGCATGATCCAGGTTTGCATTACGCTGTGCTACGGCGTGTACATGGCCGCCCATGGCGAGATCACAGTGGGCGACATGACGGTGTTCGTCAGCTATTCGTCGATGCTGCTTTGGCCGGTGCGCCAACTGGGCAGGATCCTCAGTGACTTTGGCCGGTCGCTGGTCTCGATGGGCCGTTTGGACGAAATCCTGCGTCAACCTGCGGAGTCAGAGGACGACGATTGCCGCAACGCACCCATTGACCGCGACATTGAGTATCGGCATGTGGGTTTCCAATACGACGGCGGCAAGGTCGTGCTGAAGGATTTGAGCTTCTCCGTGAAAAAGGGCCAGACTGTGGCCATTCTGGGCTCAACCGGCAGCGGCAAGAGCACGATGATGCTGTTGCTTCAGCGGTTGTATGAGGTTCAGGAGGGCGAGATCCTGATCGGCGGCGTGAACATCAACAAGATCAAGAAAGAGCACCTCAGGAGCCACATCGGGCTGATTTTGCAAGAGCCGTTTCTGTATTCGCGCACCATCAAGCGCAATATTGGCATCGCGCGCGAGGACGACCTGCCGGACGAGGAGCTGTTCGACGCGGCCCGCATCGCCCATGCGCACGAGTTCATACAGGAGTTCGACAATGGCTATGAGACCCTGGTAGGCGAGCGCGGTGTGACGCTTTCGGGCGGCCAGATGCAGCGCACGGCCATTGCCAGGACGCTGCTCAAGCGCAATGACATCCTGGTGTTCGATGACTCGCTGTCCGCCGTGGACACCGAGACCGACGCACTGATACGCGAGGCGCTGAAGCGCAAGAGCGCGGGCCTAACCACCTTCATCATCTCGCACCGGCTGACCACGCTGATGGACGCGGACCTGATCCTGGTGCTGAAGGATGGCGCGATCGCCCAGCAGGGCACCCATGACAAGCTGATCGCCGAGGACGGGCTCTACAAGCAGATTTACGCGATCCAGACCGCGCTCGAAGAGGAGCTGGAGGCGGACGCGTCGTAAGCACTATTTTGGCACTTGTACCCTTCCCCTTCTCTGTGGTGTCATCCTGAAGGATCTCACGCGTGAAAGCGTGTCGCCGCTGTGAAGAGGCCCTTCGCCGCGCTCAGGATGACACGACGGAGGCAAACGGGATGAAATCTGAGTTGTTCGTCGCCATGAATCTATTCATACACTGACAGTGAGGTGAAAGCCCCATGCAAAACTATGAGGAACAGGACTATTCCAAAGAGTTCGATCTCGGCCTCTGGAAGCGGCTGCTGCACTATGCCAAGCCGTTCCGGTGGCACCTTATCGGCATCGCCTGCGCCATGCTGGTCTGCGCGGCCATCGACATCGTTTTTCCGCTGCTGACCCGCGAGGCCATTGATGTGTTCGTCGCGGGCCGGACCACGGAGGGCCTGCCCTGGTTCATCGCGCGGTATCTGATGTTTGTGCTGCTTCAGGTGGTGTGCGTGTTCACATTCTGTTTCCTGTCCGGCCGGACTGAGCGCGGCATGTGCACCCACATTCGCGAAATGGGCTTCAAGCGCCTGCAGGAGCTGCCCTTTTCGTTCTATGACAAGACACCCATCGGGTTCATCATTGCCCGTATGACGAGCGATACACAGCGCCTGGGCGACACCATCGGCTGGGGCCTGCTGGACCTGTTCTGGTCCATCGGGTACATTCTTTTCAGCCTGACCGTCATGCTGCAGTTGAGTGTGAAGCTGTCGATTGCCACCATCGTGATCATTCCGATCATCGCGGTGATTGCGATGTGGTTTCAAAAGCGGATCCTTCAAAGCTATCGCGAAGTGCGCAAGAACAATTCCAAGATCACGGGTTCGTTCAACGAGGGCATCACCGGCGCCAAGACCACCAAGACCCTCGTCCGCGAGGCCGCCAACGACCGCGAGTTTTT
>JAVBTW010000310.1:0-6553 GCA_031555975.1 Eubacteriales bacterium | reverse complement strand
ATAGAACGGCTGCAGGCGGAGCCCAACCTGGAATTTGCGCGCCAGCCGTCGTCCACATTTGCCCAGCCCGGCGGCGAGGTCACGATCACGTACCGATTGCGAAATATCGGCAATGTGCCGCTGACGGACATGGTGTTGGAGGACGAGCTGTGCGGCGAGATTGGCACACTGGATGCGCTCATCCCCGGCAAAAAGCGGACGTTCACCAAGACCGTTACCGTCCATGAGAACGTGGAAAGCCGACCGTCCGTCCGGTACATCTTTCCCGGCGCTGACGAGCCGCTGACGAAAAAATTGGACCCAGTCACCATCTACAAGGCGGATGAACTGCTGGAGGCGCGCATCGACGCGGACCGGACGGCCGTGTCGCCCGGCGAGGTGGTCAAGCTGCAGCTGAAGCTGACCAACCGCGGCAACGTCACCTACGACAAGCTGGAAATCAAGGACCAGGCGCTGGGCTCGCTGGGCGCGGTGCCTGTAGAGCTGCGCCCTGGCGAGGATTATTGGTATGTCAAGCGGGTAAACCTCAAGTCCAGCACCACATTCCTGTTTACCGTCAGCGGCACGTCCGCATCTGGCAGCCCTGTGACCGCAGTCAGCAACATGCTGACCGTGACCGTCACGCCTGCCGTGGACACCATGAAGCTTTCGCTGTCCGCCGAGGCGGACCAACCTTCGCCACCGGGTCCGGGTCCGGTCAATTTTACCGTCTACATTCATAACAGTGGCGAGATGGACATACGAAACGTCGTGCTGTCCGAGCGAAGCCGGGGCGAGATCAAAACGCTTGCTGTCGTGCCGCCCGGCGACATGCCCGTGCCGGTCACCTATCAGCTGGACCAGGACGGCTCGCTGGTGTTCATGGGCGCCGTGTCGGATGCCGCCGGCGGCCAGCTTACCGTGCTTTCCGCACCGGTGGAGATCAAATTCACCGCAGACGAGGCGCTGCAACCGGGTCCCGTCATCGCACCGGAGGCGACCGCCATTCTGGGCCTCACCACCGCTTACCACATGGATGAAGGCGATGGCATGTTCCAGCGCATGGTGGCATGGGTGTTGTGGCTGCTTGGCGCGCTGGTGCTGCTGCTCGTCGCGACGACGTTCATGCGCTACTTCCGGCGGCGCAAGCAAAAGCGACTGTTGATCAAGAAGATGCGCAAGAACCGGCGCGGCAAGGGCGATGCGGACACAGGCAGGCTGCATGTCGCGTCAGGCAAGCTCAAAGAAGACACCGGCGTGTACAGAAAGGCCGATCTCGTGCCGCGCAAGGAGGGCACGTGATGTTCCGGGGGTTTGGCAAGGAGACATTCGAGTTTTTTACAGCGATTCGGTTCAACAACAACCGGGCGTTCTTTCTGGAAAACCGCGACTGGTACCGGCGCGCTGTGCGCGAACCTGCCCTCGAGTTGGCGGCTGCGCTGGCAGGCGCGGTTCGTGACCTGGACCCGGCGCTTGAGACGCGGCCTGAGAAGGTCGTGTCGCGGATCAACAGGGACGTGCGGTTCTCCAAAGACAAGTCGCCCTACAGAGATTCCATCTGGCTCGCATTCCGCCGCCCGGGCGTCGAACGGGCCACGACATTGGGCGTCTACTTTGACATCGGCGCGGACGGTTGCTGCTACGGCATGGGCTATTATGACGAAAACCGGGCCCAGATGAACGCGCTCAGGCGCCAGATTCGCGTCGCGCCGGAGGAGGCGCTGGGCCACCCAGGTTGCGTTGGACCCGTTTACACTGCACCCCAAGGCGCTTAAGCGCATGGCCGTGCCCGACGACATTCCGGAGGCGCTCAAGGTTTGGTACAACCTGCGCGGGTTCTACGTGGAAAAGGAACTGACAGATTTCGGATTGATGATGTCGGCGGGACTGGCGGACGAGGTCAGAGATGGGTACCGACGCCTCAAGCCGCTGTACGATTACATCATGTCGCTGACGCCGGAATCGGATGGGGACGCGCCATCCGCGGTGTCGGGCGGTGGCGCGCCAGTAGGGGCGTCATCCCGAGCACCCAATGGCCAAAATATGGAGGCATGAACATGCAACAAAACTGGCTCTCACTGCGCAGTGGATCGGACATACATGGCTATGCGGAGGCCGCGGACGGCCACACGGTGGAGCTCACAAAAGAATTCGCCCAGTTGTTGGGCTATTCGTTCGCGCTGTGGCTGGCACAAAAGCAGGACACCACGCCGGACAAGCTGGTCATTGCCGTGGGTCATGACTCGCGCCTCTCGAGTCCCGCGCTGTCAAAGGGCATTATTCACGGACTGACCTGCGCTGATTGCGATGTGTTTGATTGTGGGCTGACCACCACGCCGGCCATGTTCCTGACCATGATCGACGAAGAGATTGCCGCCAACGGCGCGGTCATGGTCACCGCGAGCTATATGAAGGGCGAGCTGAACGGATTCAAGTTCTTTGCCGGTGGAGACGGACTGGATGGCGGGGAGATCGAAGAGGTCATCAAGGGCGCGCAGTCGGCCGTATTGCCGCACCGGCTGGTCACCGGCCTCGACTTGACCGCCATGTACAGCCGGGCGTTGCGCGAAATGGTGGCCGACTGGATGGAGACGGACGAGAAAAAGCCGTTGCTCGGCATTTCTGTGGTTGTCGATGCGGCAAACGGTGTGGGCGGGTTTTATGCGGAGCTGCTCGAGGAACTGGGCGCGGACGTGACGGGCAGTTACAATCTGGCGCCAGACGGCCATTTTCCAGACCACGCGCCGGATCCGCAGTTGGAGGCGCCCATCGCCCAGTTGACGCAGGCGGTGCTCGATAACGAAGCGGACTTTGGCGTCACATTTGACGCCGACTGCAACCGGGCGTCCATCGTGGGTCCGGGCGGACGGCCCATCATGGGCAACCGGCTGATCGCGCTCTGTGCTGCGATCCTGCTGGAAGAATATCCGGGTGCGACCATCGTGACCGACAGCGTCACCAGCTCCGGCCTGGCGCGGTTTATCACCGAGTCCGGCGGCACCCACTACCGGTTCAAACGCGGTTATCGCGATGTGATTGACGAGGCGGTCTGGTTGAATGAGGAGGGCATCAACTGCCCCATCGCCATAGAGACCACCGGCCATGCCGCGCTCCGGGAGCACCACTTCATCGATGACGGCATGTACTTGGCCACTTGGATCTTGGTGGAGGCGCTGCGCAGAAAGCGCAACGGCCAGACCATCGAGGAATTGATAGACTGGCTGCAGGAGCCTGTGGAGAGCTGCGAAATCCGCATGCGCGTGGTGGGCAAGGATGTGCGCGAGTCTGCAGCCTGGATTATCCAAAAGATCCTCAGCCACACATTGAACAACCCAGCCTGGCACCTGGCGCCGGACAACCGAGAGGGCGCGCGCATCAACTTTGACCTGGATGGCCAGGTAGACAGCGCGTGGTTCCAGCTCAGGCTGTCGGTGCACGATCCAGTGATGGCGCTGAACGCACAGAGCGACGTGGCGGGCGGCGTGAACAAAATCCTTGGCGAGCTCTATGAGTTGCTGAAGGACGACGAGGACGAGCTGGACCTGACCAAACTCAAGGCATACATTTACCAATGACCCCGGAATAACACAAAGGAAGTGAGCCCTCTATGAAAACGCGTCAGGAGATCAAATCCAGCGCCCGCGAGGCCATCCGCAACCGCCGCGGCGTGTCGATCGGCCTCATCGTCCTCCCTGCGCTGATCCTGGTTTTGGCCACAGTGGCCATCGCGCTGAGTGTGATGCCGTTCGCAGCCATGCCGATCGGCGGAAGCGCATATGCAGGAAGCGGCCCGGTCGGGATCCCATCCAGTCCCATTGCCATGCTGCCCAGCATACTGATGCTGCTTGTCATGCTGTTCGTCTGGCTATTGGCGCCCGCCTTTGAAGTGACGATTGACGGGGGTTACACGCAGATCTATCGCGGCGACGATGTGACGGTGGGCAGCGTATACAGGCGGCTGTTTCAGCGTTGGGGCCGCAAGATCTGGGTGTTCATTTTGATCGGCTGGTTCACGCTGCTGTGGGCCATCTTGTTTGAGTTGCCGACGGCCGCCCTTTCTGCCATCGGCGGTGGCGATTTTCGAACGCCCTCCGCGCTGTACTATCTGATCATGTTTGTCAGTGGTGTGTCCAGCATCGCCCTCTCGATCTTTGTCATGCGCTACATGATGGCGCCGTACATCATCGCAGAGTATCCGAATGTGACCGCGCGCGAGGCGCTCCGGATGTCCGTTCGGATGACGCGGGGTTTCCGTGGCGAGCTGTTCATCGCGGAGCTGAGCTTCATCGGATGGATGCTGTTGTCCGCGCTGACACTGATGATCCTGGGCGTTTTGTACGTGATCCCGTACATGCAAACCACCATGGCGGGCTTCTATGTCGAGCTGCGCGATCGCGCGCTGACCGCTGGTGAGATTGATGTCGGAGAGCTGGGCGACAGCAGCTATGTGAGTTAGACTGGGCAAGCGGAGCGCGGGCGGGACGCGGTTCCGCCTGCGTCTATGCGATATTCTATAGCCAAAGGAGCGATGTCCCATGCACAAATGTGACCATCTCGTCGTGAACGCCATCCGCGTCCTGTCCGCTGAAGCGGTACAGAAAGCGAACTCCGGCCATCCCGGTATGCCCATGGGCGCGGCCGCCATGGCCCAGGCTTTGTGGGGCAAGGCCATGACCCACAACCCGAAGAACCCCCATTGGCCCAATCGCGACCGGTTCGTATTGTCCAGCGGCCATGGCTCCATGCTGCTCTACTCGCTGCTGCACCTGTACGGCTACGGCCTGACGCTGGACGACCTCAAGCAGTTCCGCCAGTTTGGCTCCAAGACCCCCGGCCATCCGGAGCATGGCCATACCGCGGGCATCGAAACCACGACCGGCCCCTTGGGTCAGGGTATCGCCAACGCTGTCGGCATGGCCATGGCCGAAGCGCACCTGGCGGACAAGTTCAACCGCGAGGGTTATAAGATCGTAGACCACTACACCTACACCATCCTGGGCGACGGCTGCATGATGGAGGGCATCAGCCATGAGGCGTGCTCGCTGGCGGGTACGCTCAAGCTGAGCAAGCTCATCGCGCTGTACGACGACAACGAGATCTCCATCGAGGGTGACACCGACATCGCGTTTCGAGAGGATGTGCCCGCCCGTTTCCGCGCCTATGGTTGGAACGTAATCGACGTGGCTGACGGCAATTGCCGCCACAATGTATCGGCCGCGCTGCGGCTGGCCAAGGGTTCGGACAAGCCCAGCCTGATCGTGTGCCACACCGCCATCGGCTATGGCTCACCCAAGGCGGGCATGGCCTCCGCCCACGGCGAACCGCTGGGCGATGCCAACATCGCCGCGATGAAGGCGCAGTTGGATTGGCCTTGCAAGGAAGCCTTCGAGGTGCCCAAGGAAGTGTACGAGTATACTCAGGAGGTGGCGCGGCGCGGCGCTGAAAAGGAAAAGGCATGGGAAGCGCTGTTTGAGGCGTGGGCCAAACAATACCCGGACCTCGCCAAGGAATGGGACGCGTGGCATGCGGATGGGTTGGGTTTTGATCCGCTGAAGGATGAGGAGCTGTGGTCCTTCTCCGGCAAGGCGGCCACCCGCAACGCTTGCGGCGACATCCTGAACAAGCTTGCAACGAAGGTCCCGAACCTGTTCGGCGGCAGCGCGGATCTGGCGCCCTCCAACAAGAGCTATATGAAAGGCAAGGGCGACTTCTCCGCCGAGGACCGCTCCGGCGCGAACCTGCATTTTGGTGTGCGTGAACACGCCATGGCCGCCATCTGCAACGGCATTCAGTTGCATGGTGGGCTGCGGGCCTACTGCGCCACATTCTTCGTGTTTAGCGACTACATGAAAAACGCGATCCGCATGTCGTCCATCATGGACCTGCCGGTGGCATACATCCTGTCCCACGACTCCATCGGCGTGGGCGAGGACGGCCCCACCCATCAGCCGGTCGAACAGTTGGCGGGCCTGCGCGCCATCCCCGGCGCGATCGTGTTCCGTCCGGCGGACAGCTGTGAAATGGCGGCGGGCTGGATCACCGCCTTGACCGCAAAGCACCCTGTGTGCCTGGTGACCACGCGCCAGGACCTGCCGCTGTACGAAAACAGCAAGCAGAACGCGCTGAAGGGCGGATACGTGTTGTCCGACTGTGACGGGACCCCGGATGTGATCCTGATGGCCTCGGGCAGCGAAGTCGAGCAGTGCATGGGCGCACAGGCGGAATTGGCCAAGGAAGGCGTGAAGGCGCGCGTGGTGTCGATGCCGAGTTTTGAACTGTATGAGGCACAGAGCGCGGCGTACAAGGAGAGCGTCATGCCCAAGCATGTACGCGCCCGTGTGGCCGTAGAGGCAGCCAGCTCGCTGAGCTGGGGCAAGTATGTCGGCCTCGACGGCGCGACGGTCTGCATGGACACGTTCGGCGCCAGCGCACCGTACAAGCTGCTGTTCCCGCACTTCGGGTTCACCGTGGAGAACGTGGTGAAGAAGGCGAAGGAAGTCATCGGGTAAAAAATAGCCACTGAATACGGACCGTATCACAGTGTCATCCTGAGCGCAGCGAAGGACCTCCCCCC
>JAVBTW010000251.1:0-8367 GCA_031555975.1 Eubacteriales bacterium | reverse complement strand
TTCCCGCGCTGAACAGATCGCCCGCATGGTATTCTACGACAACCCCAAGGCCTACTACCGCATGTGAATATTGAACACGGAGGACTTTGATATGAACCATGTAGAGCGGATGCGCAGAGCGCTGAAAAAACAGGCCGCGACGGACCATGTGCCGTTGTGGGAACTGCACTTTCATCTGTGGGCACAACTGACGGAAGAACCGTTTTTCACCGGACCGGCCTATATGGCGCTGAGCCTCGCTGACCGGCGCGACGCATTGAAGCGCGACGCGCTGTTGTTGGTCGAGCTGTCCGCGCGACTGGGCTTTGACGCGCTGTCGATTCCGGACGCGCCGTGGGACTGCGTGTACACGCTGCCCGCAGAGGATCGGCTGACGCTGATTTCGGAGATCAAAGCGCTGAAGGCGGATGTGATGGTCGTGGGCGGCTGCGGCGGATACATCGGCATGCCGTCCTCCTCGGACGACTATATGCAGTTTTGCTATCAGGTGATCGACGAACCGGAACAGATCGACACCATGGCGACCCGCGCCTATGAGCGGGGCATCCAGGCGCTCGACGCCATGATCGACGCCGGGATTGACGCGGTCTATGCGGGGTCAGACTTGGCGGACAACCGCGGCCCCTTCTTCTCCCCACCGCAGATGGACCGATGGATCTGGCCGTATCAAAGGCGATGGGTCGATCACGCGCACGCGCGGGGCGTGTTCGCGATCATGCACACGGACGGCAACATCATGCCTTTGTTGGATCAGATCGCCGAAAATGGCGCGGACGGATTGCAGGCACTGGATCCGGTGGCAGGCGTTTCGATGGAGACCGCATTTGAGCGGGTGGAGGGCAGATTGGCGCTGTGCGGCAATGTGGACTGCGGTCTGATGCTGTCCGGCACGCCGGATGAGGTCTACAGGGCCACAGCGGACTTGCTCAAGGCCCAGCGCCACCGCAAGGGCTTCATCCTCGGCAATTCCAACGCGGTCGCCTGGCAAACCCCGGTCGAGAACTACATGGCCTATCTGAACGCATGGCGTGACCACGGTGCATTGCGGCCGGAGTCCCAATAGCCCGCTGCGATTCGCTCAGTGCCAATCGAAAAACCTGACGTGGCGCAAAAGCACCCACGCCAGGATTTTTCTGATCCGGAAGCATCAATCGTGCGTCCATTTGCCGATCTTTTTGACCAGTCCATCCGCATCATCCTTGTTGCCGGCCCAACTGATGAGGTACAGCCCCTTGCAGGACAACCCGGCCATCAGCGGCTCGATTTGCTCGGGATGCGCCATGATCACCAGGCCAACGCCAGCGGCCTGGATCTTCCGCAACTGATCCATGAACTCCGTAGCGGGCGGCTGGCCGTCCACCTGTGTCCACTGAATGGCGCGCAGATTCGGGATGCTCAGCAGGTTGTCGAGGTGCCGAATCTGTTCGATCCCGTCAAAATGATACAGCGGATACTCGAGGAACCGGCACTGGCGCGTCAACTCCGGCATGATGAATTCCTCAAACATGCCCTTTGAGATCATCACGGACATGTCCGACTGCATCTGGGCGTGAAGTCCCGGCGCCCATGTATCCAGCCAACCGATGGTACCACCGCCCTGATTGTTGTCTTTGACGATCGCATAAACTTCAGTTACGATCCGCTCATAGGCCGCCTGGATCTTTGAAAGCGCACGTTGCACCGCATCCGGCTCCTCCAGCATGGCGGGCATCAGCCCTTCCGGACCCATCAGATGGGCGAGGGCGTCCGCGTTGCCGCTGGTATCGGGCATGGACACGAAGTAGTCACCCTTGCTGTCTTGCACCAGCGCATGTGCCAGCTCCAGTGTTTTCTGGTAAAGAAAACTGTGTTCGTCAAACTCCAGCGCGTCCGGATCCGAAAGGCTCGGGAAGAACCAAACAGAACCCTCAAACTGGTGTTTCGCGCCCTTGAAAAAGCCCGCGTGACCGGCGGCGCCCAAATCCAGAAATGTCTGTGGGAACGAGTCCCCTGCGAAGTATGTGCCCTCCATTCGCGCGCGATGGCGCTTGATGACCACGTCCGGGTCCGTCCAGTGACGCACCCGCTCCGCCATCGTTTCCGGCACGATCCGGTCATGCGCACCCTTGGGCGAGACCGTCACCGAGCAGCAGCAGCGGTCCAGGAGTTCTCTGGACCAGAACGCGGTCAACCGCGCCTTGCGCTTGTCCCAATCATCGATATATCTCACAACGAACGGCCTCCAAACATACCCGATTTTGCATTGACCTCAAGCCCAAATTTGCAGAAAATCAGACATCAACCCACGTGCCCGGCACTCGAAGCGCCTTCACGCCCGCGCCGCGAACGGCCATGATCAGGAGCGTCTGTTCCTGTGGCACCGGCACATTCCCCGTCTCAAAGAACCGAACCAGCTCGACGATAAAAGCGCTGAAATAGTCCGATTCCACCTTGACCGTCACGTTCGACGTCGCCGTTCGCACTTGCGCCATGAACGGAACCTCGCCTTCAAACCCGAAACAATTCACATTCGCAGTGCGCCCGTCCTCAAACTCAATGAGGATTGTCTCTCCGCCCCCGAACGGCAGCGCCATGATCCGCTTGGCCGAACCGCCCATCAACATCATGATCGGCTCCAGCTGATGGATCGCATACGTCTCAAACCGGCCCGCCCCCCAGGCGCTGATGGCCATCACATCCTCGATACCTCGGTATTCGCGCGCGAAGCGCAGCGCGGATGTGGAGTAGCACGGTGTGCCTGCGGCGTCCGCCACCGCAAAAATGCGCTGCGCCGTCTCCAGATCCGGCGCGAAGGTCTTGTCCACATAGGTCGGCTTTCCCGATGCCAACGCCAGCGCGCACAGTTGCTCATGCATCTCGCAGTTGTCCGGCGACAGCACCACCAACGCGTCACAATCGGCAATCAGCGCCTGCATCGACGGCGCCAGCGGAATGCCAAGGTCCCGACTCCACTCAGCGCTGGTCCGACCGCCCGGCAGCGGACTGTCCATCAGCGCCCAGGCCAGCCCCACCTCCATCGCGCCACCGGACTTCTCTTTGATGAGCCTCGGATAGCTGTTTGCGTGCCACTCATCCAGATAGTAGTCGATGAATCCGATCTTCTTCACAGATACCCTCCTCGTCATCAACCCTCAATCATGTCGATCCGCCGCTGGTGTCGCGGGTCGCCCGAAAAGGGCGTGTCTATGAAGATCCTGGCGATCTGCTTGGCAACCTCGTCTCCGACAATGCGCGCGCCAAAGCAAACGATTTGCGCATCGTTGTGCTGGCGGGCCAGCGCCGCGGACACGGCCTCTGACACACAGGCGGCGCGGATGCCGGGCACCTTGTTGGCTGCGTAGCTCATGCCCAGGCCTGTGCCGCAAATCAGGATGCCACGCTCCTGTTCCCCGGCCGCCACAGACGCGGCCAACGGACGCGCGATGGCAGGATAATCGCAGCTGACCTTTGAGTAGCAACCCATATCGGTCACTTCATGACCCATGGCTTCTAGGTATTCCATGACCACTTGCTTGCAGTCCAGTGCGGCATGATCGCATCCGATGGCGATTTTCATGTGAGATCGCTCCTTTCATGAACGGGGCTTTGCCGCGATCGGGTGCCACTGCGGCACAGCCGCCTACTTATGGTACAGATTCTGCGTCTGATATTTGGGATCGCAGGTGAGGTTGCAGCCGAGCCGCTTAAACACACGCTCGTCCACTTCGCTTAAGATCACCGAACTGTGAACCTCCACGCCCGCAAGCTTCTGCAGCTGCGCCATGGCGCATTCGGCCACCTCGTCCGTGGCCGCGCAGATGCTCAGCGCGATCAACACTTCGTCGGTGTGCAACCGCGGATTTTTGTTGCCCATGTGCTCGGTCTTCAAATGTTGAATGGGCTCGATGATGGACGGGTTGATCAGATGGGTCTCCTTGTCAATGCCGCCCAGCGCCTTCAGCGCATTGAGCAGCATCGCGCTGGATGCGCCCAACAGTGGGCTGGTCTTGCCCGTGATGATCCTGCCATCGTCCAGTTCCATGGCGGCGGCAGGCTCACCTGTCTCTGTCTCCAGGGTAAGCGAAGCCGCGATGACGGGCCGGTCGGCCGACGTCACGCCCGCCTGGCTCAACAGCAGTTTCAGCTTTGCCACCTGCTCTTCGCTGCCCACGATGCCGCGCCGCTTTTCGCAGAGCGCCGAATAATAGCGGCGGATGATCTCTTGCTGGCCCGCAGCCCTGCACACGGCGTCATCCGAGATGCAGTTGCCCACCATGTTCACACCCATGTCTGTGGGCGACTTATAGCGCGATTCGCCCCAGATCCGCTCGAGCATCGCGTTCACGACGGGGAAAATTTCGATGTCGCGGTTGTAGTTGACGGTGGTTTCGCCATAGGCCTCCAGATGAAACGAATCGATCATGTTGACATCGTTCAAGTCCGCCGTGGCGGCCTCATACGCGATGTTCACAGGGTGGCGCAGCGGCAGGTTCCAAATGGGGAATGTCTCGAATTTGGCATAGCCCGCCTGAACGCCGCGCTTGTGATCGTGATAGAGTTGGCTGAGGCAAGTGGCCATTTTCCCGGAACCGGGACCTGGCGCGGTGACCACCACGAGCGGCTTGTTAGTCTCGACATAATCGTTCTTCCCATAGCCCTCATCGCTGCAGATCAACTCAACCTCCGACGGATATCCGGGGATGGGATAATGCCTGTAGACCGGGATGCCTTCATCCTCAAGGTATTTCTTGAACGCATCCGCTGACGCCTGTCCGTTGTAGCGCGTCAGCACCACGGACCCCACTTCCAGCCCGATCTCGCGGAACGAATCAATCAGGCGCAGCACATCACTGTCGTAGGTGATGCCCAGATCGCCGCGCAGCTTGTTTTTCTCAATGTCGGCCGCGTTGATGACGATCACGATCTCCGCCTGTTCCTTCAATTGCTGCAACATCCGCACCTTGCTGTCGGGCCGGAATCCCGGCAACACGCGGCTGGCATGATAGTCATCGAACAACTTGCCGCCGAATTCCAGATACAGCTTGCCACCGAAGCGCCGAAATCGCTCGATGATGTGTGCGGACTGCTCGCGCACGTATTTTTCATGGTCAAAACCGACTGCCTTCATGTGTACCCCCCGCGCGTATGTTGATGGTGTGCATGATTCTCTATTCATCCGCTTCAAATGCCGCCTCATCATCGACATCGGCTACGTCCTTTGTGGCCTCATCATCTGGCTCCTGCACCGGCTCGATGCCCCTTGCCGCCGCCACATCCTCGGGGCGGATGGCCATCAAGTCATCGCGCGACACATTCCCCATCGCCGCCAAGCGGTTGTTCTGGGCGCTCAGTATGTGTTCAAACACATTGCGCACGCCGCGCGCATTGCCAAACGAGATGCCACCAGCCAGCGCCTCCACGGCGATGTACTCCCGCACCGCCGCCTCCGCGCCATCCGCCAATGTGTAGCCACCCTTCTTGCACTGCATCTTGAAGATGTCCACCATCTCCTCGAGCGAGTAATCCTCGAAGTGCAGATAGCGGTTGAACCGGGATTCCAGGCCGGGATTGGAATGGATAAACCGCTCCATCAGCCCGTCATAGCCCGCCACAATCACCACCAGGTCGTCCCGATGGTCCTCCATGGCCTTGAGCAGCGTGTCAATGGCCTCCTGCCCGAAATCATTCTCACCGCCGCCATTGAGCGCGTAGGCCTCGTCAATGAACAGCACCCCGCCCAGCGCCTTCTTGACGACTTCCTGGGTTTTGATGGCCGTCTGGCCCACATATCCCGCCACCAGGCCGCTGCGGTCCACCTCGATCAATTGGCCCTTGGACAGGATCTCAAGGCAGCGGTAAATGCGCGCCATCAGCCGCGCGATCATGGTTTTCCCGGTGCCGGGATTGCCGGTGAACACCATGTGCAGCGACATGTCGACGGTCGGCAGGTCGTGCTGTTTGCGCAACTTATAGACCGTCATCATGTTGATGAGGCTGTTTACTTCTCTTTTGATGTTGTCAAGGCCCACATAGGACGCAAGCTCCGCCTTCAGGTCTTCAATGGCCTCCGGCGGCGGCTCGGGCTCCTGCTCTCCCACCGGCTGCTGGGCCTGTGCGGCCAACTTGGGGGCGACCGGTGTCTCCGGTTTTTGTATGTCGCCGAAGGCATCTCGCGAAGCGTCCAGCGTCGGCGCGCTCGGTGGCGCGACCGGCTTAGGCGCAACAGGCCAAAAATCGTCGCTGACGCGCCTGAGGTTGCTTTCCGTCATCTGGCGAATGACGTCCAGTTGCTGAAAGATGATCTTATCCTTGGCGTCCATCGGTCCGAGTTCGGACATGGTTTCACACGCTCCTGACGTTGTGATGGTAAATGCCAAAGGCCCGGCCATACGCGACCGGGCACATGTGCTGTGTTAGTCCGCTTGCTCCGTGCGCAGCATATCGACGTTTTTCGTTGCCAAACCCAAGCCCGCGTCCACGATCTCGTCCTCCAGGGCGGTGAACATGGTGTTAATGGACCGGTGCTGATGATAGCGCATGATGGTTTCCGCGAACATGGGCGCGAC
This sequence comes from Eubacteriales bacterium, assembly GCA_031555975.1. Lineage (GTDB taxonomy): Bacteria > Bacillota > Clostridia > Christensenellales > Aristaeellaceae > JAJDGF01. The sequence goes on along the minus strand of JAVBTW010000251.1, from coordinate 1,822 downwards.
CGAAACCGTCTTGAACTTGGGATGGCCGGTGATGTTGTGATTGAGGAGCGTATCCGTGGAGATGATCTCCTGAATATTGCTGGCGTTGAGCAACTGCACACCTTCCGCGGAAACGATGTTGTGGCTCAGCATGGCGCGGATCTCTTTCGCGCCGTGCCGCCGCAGCGCTTCTGCAACATTGGCCAGCGTACCGCCGCTCGTAGAGAAGTCGTCCACGATCAGGGCGTTTTTTCCTTCCACCTTGCCCAGAATGGTGAGCACTTCCGCGTGTTCGGTGTGATCCACCCGCTGTTTGTCGCCGATGGCCACGGGCAGGTCCAGCCAGGTACCAAACTTGCGCGCCTGCTTTGCATAACCGGCATCCGGTGACACGATCACCGTGTTGCTCAGGTCCAGACTGCGCTTGGCGTACTCACACAGCATCGGCATGGCGTAGAGGTGGTCCATGGGCCGCTTGAAGAAGCCTTGAACTTGGGGCGAATGAAGGTCCATGGAGATGAACCGGTCGACGCCGGCCAATTCCATCGACTCCGCACAAACGCGTGCGCGAATGGACACGCGAGGCTCGTCCTTCTTATCGCCCTTGGCATAGCCAAAGTATGGCATGACCAAGGTGACCGACTGGGCGTTGGTGCGCCGGAGCGCGTCCACGAAGAACAGGATCTCGACAAACTCGTCGTTGGGTTGGTTGCCGATGGGCTGAACCAGGTATACATGGCGGTCGCGCACGCTGTCCAGAATGCGCACGAACGTGTTGCCGTCCGAGAACTTAAACGCCTCACTGTGGCCGAGCTTCATGTTCATGTAATTGCACATCCGCCTCGCGAACAGCTCCCCGCCGCTGCCCGCGAACACCGCTATGTTCGAGTCATCAAACAACACCAAGAGTCACGCTCCTTTTGTATGTTGCAAATTCGCGGCACACCGCAAATGAGCTTACTCATAGACATAGTATACCGGCTTGACCGGCGCGTACTCATCGCGCCATAGGGTTTCTTCGGGCATGTCCTCGGCCTTCTGCCCGGTTTCCCAATCGTAATACACGCGGACGCCCTCGGTCACACAGCCGGGTACGCCCGGCTTTTTCTCCACCTTCGCACCCGGCCGCTTGGCATACTTGTGCTTGGTGTCCACTTCCAATGTCTCGCCCTTCCAGGGGATGTCTTTTTTCACGGTCCTGGTCTTGAGCTCGATTTTGTATTTGGGCTTCTGTCCGTAGATGACCACCTTCGCTTCGGTCCAACTGCAGGTGGCAAAGATGTACATGGGAAACTCGGTGTTGTTGGTGAACACCAGATCCTTCACAAGGCCCGAGTCGGTCACGGTGGCGTCCTGACTGGGCTTGCAATAGGCCACGCGCATGGAATGCTGGTAACGGGTATCGATGGTGAAGCCCGCCTCGACGAGCGCCTTGAGCAAGGTGCTTGACGCCTGGCATGTGCCGCCGCCAATGCCATCCTGCAGCAGGCCGTCCACATATTCCGGCGCCTCGTAGAACCCGTTTGCCTCGGTGCGCTTGCCTACCTCCGTGTTGAATGACACGGTCTGTTCTGGCTCCACGATCATCATCTTGAACGGCTTCAGCGCGCGCATGATGTTGCGCGTGCGGTTCTCGGTGGCGGACACTGCGTTGGTCGTGACTTCCGCGATTTTGAATGTGCAGGCGTTCATCATCTCAGTGGTGTACTGCGGCGGCCACCTGGCGGGTTTCAATTCTATGTCGGCGCCTGTGCCCGCCAGCAGCGCGTCAGTGATGTCGGCTTTGAGCTTGTCCACGTTCACCTGCAGGCCGTCTTTGTGTTCCGTGATTTCGAACAACTGT
>JAVBTW010000004.1:0-3527 GCA_031555975.1 Eubacteriales bacterium | reverse complement strand
ACACCACCAGTTCTCTGGAGGGTGTGGGCATCGGCACGATCCCCGTCATCCTTGCGGCCATCAAGAATCATTTGTTCGAGGATCAGACGCTCTCCCTGCGGCAGTTGGTGGACGCCTGCAAGGACAACTTTGAAGGTCATGAACGCATTCATGCCCTGCTGCTCAATAAAACGCCCAAGTACGGCAACGATGACGAATATGCGGACGCGCTGATGCAGAGGGTGTTCCAGAGCTATCTCGATCAGGTCACAGACCGACCGAACACGCGCGGCGGGCGCTGGCGCGTGAACATGCTGCCCACGACATGCCATGTGTATTTCGGAGAAGTGTTGGGCGCGACAGCCAACGGCCGCAAGGCAAAAAAACCGCTGTCCGAGGGCATCTCGCCCACCCAGGGCGCGGACGTCAACGGCCCGTCGGCGGTGGTGAAATCGGCGTCCAAAATGGATCACCTGATGACCGGCGGCACACTGCTGAACCAGAAATTTACGCCGGCCGTGGTTGCCGGTGCGGACGGACTTGCACACATGGCGGATCTGGTCCGGGCCTACTTTGACCTGGACGGGCACCACATCCAGTTCAACGTGGTGGACCGCGCGACACTGATCGAGGCGCAGAAAAATCCGGACGAGTATAAGGACCTGATCGTCAGGGTCGCGGGATACAGCGATCATTTTCGGAACCTGTCAAAGGCGCTGCAGGATGAGATCATCGAGCGGACGGAGCAGCGGGTGTAACGCGCAATGGCGCAAGCGCCCGCCGCAGCCGCGTCCCGAAGCCGCAGCCGAATGCGCCTTCTTCCCACATGAGTTTTCATCAATATACAAGGAGGCACCCCACCATGAGCAACGCATTCTTCACTTTCGCCCGCCCCGAAAACGAGCCTGTGAAGGGCTATCTCCCCGGTTCCAAGGAGCGCGCAACGCTGAAGGCAGAACTGGACCGCCAAGCGGCGATGGTCGTGGAGATCCCGCTGATCATCGGCGGCAAGGAAGTCAAAACCGGCAATGTGGGTTCCTGCGCCATGCCACATGACCATGCGCACATCTTGGCCCACTACGAAATCGCGGGCGAAACGGAACTGAAGGCCGCGATGGACGCTGCAGAGTCCGCGAAAGCGAGCTGGGCCAGCATGCCGTTTGAACACCGGGCCGCCATTTTCATGAAGGCTGCGGACCTCTTGGCCGGGCCTTGGCGCGATGTCATCAATGCGTCCACCATGCTGGGTCAGTCAAAGACCGCGTTCCAGGCCGAGATCGACTCTGCCTGCGAGCTGGCGGATTTCCTGCGCTTCAATGTCTACTTCGCCCAGGAGATTTACAGACAGCAGCCGGCCTCCGCGCAGAACACCTGGAACCGCATGGAGTACCGCCCGCTGGACGGGTTTGTGATGGCCATCTCGCCGTTCAACTTCACCTCCATTGGCGGCAACCTGCCCACCGCGCCTGCGCTGATGGGCAACACGGTGCTGTGGAAGCCCGCATCCACCGCGGTGCTGTCCAACTACTATTTCATGAAATTATTGGAGGCCGCAGGTCTCCCTGTGGGCGTCATCAACTTCGTTCCTTGCAGGGGTTCCGACGTCAGCAAGCATGTGTTGACAGACCCGCGCATGGCGGGTTTCCACTTCACTGGATCCACGGACGTGTTCAGCGGCGTGTGGAAGCTGGTGGGCGAGCATATCAAGTCGTACAAGAACTATCCGCGCCTGGTGGGCGAGACGGGCGGCAAGGACTTTATCTTCGCGCATCCCTCGGCGGATGTAGAGCCACTGGTGGCCGCCATGGTGCGCGGCGCGTTTGAGTATCAGGGGCAGAAGTGCAGCGCCGCTTCTCGCGCCTACATCCCGAACAGCCTTTGGGAAAAAGTGCAATCCCGCCTGCTGGAAGAGACCGCCAAGCTCAAGATGGGCGATCCGCGCGACTTCACCAATTTCCTGTGCGCCGTGATCGACAAGGCGTCGTTTGAGAACGCCAAATCGTATATCGACCATGCCAATGCGTCCGAGGACGCCGAGGTGCTGTGCGGCGGGTATGACTGCGACAAGGGCTGGTTCATCAAGCCGACGGTCATCCTGGCCAAAGACGCCAAATACAAGTCCATGGTCGAAGAGATCTTCGCGCCGATCCTGACCGTGTATGTCTATGAGGATGGACAGTTCGAGCAAGCGCTGGACTTGTGTGATTCCGGATCGCCCTACGCGCTGACCGGCGCGATTTTCAGCCAGGATCGCCAGGCGATCGTGCACATGGAACGGCGGCTGGGCTCGGCAGCGGGCAACTTCTACATCAATGACAAACCCACCGGCGCGGTCATCGGCCAGCAGCCCTTTGGCGGCGCGCGGGCGTCGGGCACCAACGACAAGGCGGGCAGCACGCTGAATTTGTATCGCTGGATCAGCCCCAGAACCATCAAGGAGAACTTTGTGCCCCCGGTTGAGATTGGGTATGGATTCATGAGCGAGGCGTAATTGGAGGCGGTCCCCCGCCTGATCACACAAAGGAGGCCATCATGGACAAGTCCTTCTACACCGGCAACCGAAGGTCCCTCTATACCCGCATCCAGGGCGACGCCATCATCGTCGTGTTCGCAGGCCAGCAGATCCGCCAGTCGGCGGACGCCTACTACCGCTTTTATCCTGACCGCAACTTCGTCTACCTCACCGGCCTGGGCAACACCAATGCAGCAGGATTCGTGCTGCTGGCGGAGAAAAAGGGCGACGCGGTCACCGAAACCCTGTTCATTCTGCCGCCGGACGCACACCTGGAGCGATGGAACGGCATCCGCGTCAAGGCCGATGAAGCGAAAGAGGTCAGCGGGATTGCAGACGTCGCCTACGTCGCCGATTTCCCGGCCCGCTTTCACAAGATGATCAATGGCGACTACGGCGCAAAGTTGTGGCTGGCGCTGGACCGGCTCACACCTGAGGAGCCTTTGAGCCTGACGCACCGCTTTGCGGACGACAGCCGAAAGATGTTCCCGCATGTGCGGATCGAAAACCTCATGCCACACCTGAAGGCCCTGCGCGTCATCAAACAGCCCTGCGAGATTGCGTCCATGAAAAAGTCCATGGAGATCACGCGGGCAGGTGTGCTGGCGATGATGAAGGCATCAAAGCCGGGCATGATGGAGTGCGAGTATAAGGCCGTTTGGGACCATGCGCTGACCAGCAGAGGCTGTATCGTCCAGGGTTTTCAGCCCATCATCTCGGCGGGCGCCAACAACTTCTGCATTCATTATGACGCGTACACAGGCCTTGCGCAAGACGGGGACATGATCCTGGTGGACGTTGGCGCCAGCGTTGATTTCCTGGGCAACGACGTGTCGCGCGGGTTTCCGTGCGGCGGCGTGTTCAATGACAAGATGCGCAAGCTCTACACCTGCGCCTACAACACGTCAGAATATATGTTCTCCATCCTGAAACCCGGCTTTCCCATGAGCGAGGTGGACCTGACAGCGCGGCGGTTCAATTTCGAGCAGCTCAAGGGCCTGGGCTTGGTGGACAAGTACGAGGACGTGGGCAAGCT
>JAVBTW010000093.1:0-4294 GCA_031555975.1 Eubacteriales bacterium | reverse complement strand
CCTCACGGGAGGGCGGCTGACCTTGCCTCTCCCGTGAGGGGGAGGTGGCCCGTCTGGGCCTGCGGGGTAACTTAGTTCATCGGTGATCCCGATTGCAGGAAGACCCTCCGCATGCGCTCAGGCTGACTGAAAATTGGCGCTGCTGCAGGATCCGCGCCTTACAGGATAACTTCCTTGCCTGCCTTGGCGGAGTCGTAGATGCCGTTGAGGATCTTCTGCATCTGGACGCCGTGCTCAAGGGGCGAGTTTGTTTTCTTGCCGGTGCGCACGCAATCGATGAAGTGATCGATCTCGATCGCGTATGGGTTGGCGGGCATCGTGGTGATCTTGTTGTCGGTCAGATAGCCCATATCCTCGCCGTAGAAGGTCAGCGGTTCCATGGAGATGCCGCCCTTGGAGCCCGAGACCTGGGTGTAGTCCTGTTCGGGGGCGTTCATGCACCAGCTGACTTCGAAAAGCATGGTGGCGCCGTTTTCGAAGTGGATTACGCCAGCGGCGCTGTCCTCGGTGTCAAATGCGGTCACGTCACTGTCCAGCGCGATCCAGCGGCCCACGCCCTTGGTTTTATAGTCGCCGATGCGATTGGATGTGTTGGCCGAAATGCGCACAGGCTTGGGGCAGCCCATCAAAAACCAGGCACGGTCTATGCAATGCACACCGATGTCGATGACGGGGCCGCCGCCGGCCTTGGTGGTGTCCGTGAACCAGCCGAGGGGTGTGCCGCGCCTTCTGATCATGGCGGTCTTGGCGTAGTAGACTTCGCCCAGTTTGCCGCTGTCCACCATCTCGCGTGCCAGTGCGTATTCGGGCTTATAACGGTTCATCACTGCCAGCATGAAAACAACGCCCGCCTCGTCCACGGCCTTCTGCATCTCGAGCGCGTGCTCGACATTCAGCGCCATCGGCTTTTCGCAGAGGATGTGCTTGCCGGCTTTGGCGGCGGCCACGCAGATGGGCATGTGGCTGCGGTTCCAGACGCAGATGTCCACCGCGTCAAACTGCTCTTTCGAAAGCATTTCGTCGAAGCTGCCATAGGCCTGGGGGATGCCATACTTCTCGGCGGCCTTCTGGGCGCGCTCAAGGTTCAGGTCGCAAATGGCGACGATTTCCACGTCGTCCCTCTCGGACAGCACGGGCAGATGAGCGCTCTGAGCGATGTTGCCGGCCCCGGCGATGGCAATTCGGAGTTTCTTCATGGTGTGACTGCCTCCTCAAAAATACTGTGGGGATTGGTCCCGCGGGCACTGCGATCCAGCGCCCGCGTTGGATCACAACTTCATCATGGCCGCCATTGGCGGTTCACCCAGCGCGTGGGCGCAGAGCACACTGTCGCGCCTCCAGAGCAGCGCGCCACCGGATTGGATTTCGCAGCGTACGGTCATCGCTTGGGTTTCGTTCGGCATCGTGAACTGGATCCGCCCCACTTCGCCGCATGCCGCGCTTTCGAAGGTCTGCGATGCCAGCTTGCTTTTTTCATCCTGCCCAAACACGCTCGCCGTCACGCACAGCGGACGGGTGGGGGCATCGGACATCAAGAAGACCGGTATATCCAGCGCGCAGCCGTGCGGTGCGGCCATGGATTCGGGCAAGCGCGCGTAGGCGCACTGCTGGGCCCACGCGGCCTCGATGGCCTGGCATGCCGGGCGCTGAGTCATATCGGCCTCGATCAGGGCGTCGCTGGCGGGCGCGGGTGCGCATTCAATGGGGTGCGCGAGCCGCATTTTTGTGCCTGACAGCCGCGCTTCACAGGCTGCGCGATAGAGCCGTTCCGCCTGAAGCATGCGCGACATCCGCGAACACCGGCCGGCGTCGCCCGTGGCGTTGACGCCGAATCTGGCCTCGTACGCATCCTTGTCCATGGGCGGAATGCCGAACCATCGGTACAGCGGCCTGTCCATGGGCCAGATCGCCCAGTCCGCGCCGAGCCGCTGCAATGTGTCCAGCGGCGCCAACGCGTAGGAAACGGGCAACGCTTCCGCATCGGTCTCGTCCAGCGCGAGCAGTCCGTAGGGCAGTAAGTTTTCCAGAAACAGCTGCGGATCGGGGATGAACTCGTGGCCGTCGCAAATCAGTTGCCGCTTCCATTGCGCAGGTTCCGTCGGCGCTTCCGCGATGACCACGGCCTCCGCGCCCAACTCGCGCAGGTTTGTCAGCACCCGCTCGCGCACGTCGCCCGGCTGCAACAGGGCCGGATGCAGCGACACGAAGCGCGTGGGCGCATACCCATCCGGCAGCATGGCCACGTGGGCCACGACCTGTTCACAACCCACGCCCATGCGCTCGATGCTGAGCTTCAGGGTATAACTGGTGTCGTCCGGGTTTGACGGGTCCCAGAGGGTCGCGCCGGGGACATGCAGTTCGTGGTGAATTTCGGTGCGCTCAGACAGTGCGCGCAGCCGCTCCACAAACTCGATGTTTACCGGCAGGTTGTCGTCCAGCGCGATCGTGTATTTGAACACATATTTGCCCGATGTGAACGCGCTGACGCGCAGTTGGCACTGGATGGTTTGGCCGTGTCCGCTGAAGCGGGCGCTGTTCAGATACAGATAATTCCCCGTGCGCAGGAACACGTCGCCGATGATGCCGCGCGGCAGCCCGTCGGGGTCAGGCTCAAAGGACACCTCCAGCAGGTTGTCCCGCTCCTTCATGTTGCCGGGAATGGGGAAGTGAACCCCTGTGCCTTCAAAGCGCCAGCAGATGTGGCCGTTTAGCTTGATCCAGCCGTTTCCGGCCAACAGCGGAAAATGCAGCGAAGCCAGCTCGTCGTCCTCTTCCGGCGCGTCGAACTTGCAGGCATAGGTGAACGTCCGTAGCCTGGTCCATTCCTGCATTCTCAGTTCGCTGCCGCCGACCGCCCCTTGCAGGACGCCCTGGATTTGCAGCGCCTGGGTGACCTCCATGGGTCTGGAAAGCAAAAACGGGTCCATGATGCCGTCCGTCAGTGTCCATCCATCGCCAAGCCGCCTGGTCATCGCCATCGCTTTTTCTCCCGCCGTGCTGATTTCTGCATACTGTGTTTATTATAACACATCACGTCATCGATGAGCGTTAAATATGAGGAGATTTTCGACCGGACGCTTGCGCAGGGTCACGTTACACCAGGTCGCACGCCATCAGCACCGCCACACAGGTCTTTGCGTCCGTCAGCTCGCCCCTCAAGGCCATCTCACGCAGTTCGGACAGCGGCATCCGCACCACCTCGACAAATTCGTCATCGTCCGGGTGTTCTGTGCCCTGGTGCAGTCCGCGCGCCATGTACAGCTCTATCCGCTCGTCGCAGAATCCAACCGTCGTATAGATCCGTGTAAGATGTCGCCAGTCTTCGGCCTGCAGTCCCGTCTCCTCGCTCAGTTCGCGCATGGCAGCCAGCAGCGGGTCGTCGTCCTTGCGCGAGAGCTTGCCCGCCGGAATTTCCAGCGTCACACAGCCCAGCGCCGCGCGGAACTGGCGAACCAGCGTGACCAACCCCTGATCGTCCACCGCCAGCACACCCGCAGCACCCACATGGCGGATGATCTCGCGGCTCGCCTTTCGGCCGTTGGGCAGCTCCACTACCCACTTCTCCAGGTGCACCACTTTGCCGTCGTATACCGTCTCGCCCGCGATCAGTTTTTCTGTCAGATGCTGATCCATCTCCGCATCGCTCCTCACTTTTTCATCATGATGCTATTCTGATTCGACCTCTCTATACGCAATCCCTGCCGGACGGATCACGAAACGTTCATAATTGGGTCTGGCGTTCGACGCAATTTTGTTGTATAATGAAATTGGCTCTTCATCACACACATGGGAGGGATGCCACATGATACAGGTAATTTTGGGCAAAAAGGGCAGCGGCAAGACCAAGCGCCTCATCGACCTGGCCAACGAGGCGCTGAAGGTGGAGCATGGCGACATTTTGTTCATCGATGATGATAAGCGCTACATGTATGACCTTCGACACGAAATCCGATTTGTGGACGCGGGCGAGTATGCCCTCGGCGCGCACCGCAGCAAGGACTGGTTCTTCGGCCTGCTCGGCGGCATGTTGGCCGTCAATTTCGACATCACACTGGTGTACGTGGACGCCTTCCTGAAGCTCGTCAACAACAAGGACTACGCAGACCTCGAACCGCTGTTTGAGCGGCTCGAGACCATGGCCAAGGATCACAACGTGACCTTCGTGCTGGGCGTCAGCGGCGATCCGCAGGAGCTCCCCGCGTTCATCACCAGATACGCGATATAACCGCCTATGGCTTGCTTTGCTTCTGATTCGGCGACTGCACGGCCATGCTGAGCGCGGCGAAGGATCTTC
>JAVBTW010000273.1:0-4916 GCA_031555975.1 Eubacteriales bacterium | reverse complement strand
GAGGTCACCATCGCGAACCGTGCTGTGGCACTATTGCTGTCAAAGATCCAGCCCGGCTCCACGGATCCCATGCAGGACGTGTTGGTGCCCGCTCTTTTCAACATCAGTAGAAACGAGGTCGACCAATGAAGATACAGTATCTAGGCACTGCCGCGGCCGAAGGCTGGCCGGGCCTATTCTGCAGGTGCGCAGCCTGTGAGCAGGCGCGCACGCTTGGCGGCAACAACATCCGAACCCGCTCACAGTCCCTCATCGACGGTGAACTGCTGGTGGATCTGCCTGCGGACACCTACATGCACATGCTTCGGTTTGAGATCCCGCTGCCGGAAATCCGGCACCTGATTGTGACCCACTCGCACGAGGATCACCTGTATCCGGACGAGCTGTATATGCGGAGCAGGCCGTTCACCAACACACCCAACGGCGTGTTGACAGTATACGGAAACGAAGCCGTGGGCGCAGCGCTCGAGAAAAAACCGTGGCAGAGCGAGCTGTTTTATCAATTCCGGTACCAGGCCCCGTTCGAATGGTTCCAAGCGGGAAACCACCGCGTGATGCCGATGCTGGCCACGCACGACCGCCGGGAGGCATGCTATGTGTATGCCATCGAGCGGGATGGCAACCGCATCGCCTACCTGAACGACACAGGCTTTCTGCCGGAAGCCAGTCTGAAGGCGATTGCGGGTCTGAAGTTCGACCTGATCAGCATGGATTGCACCACAGGAAAGGACCCGGATGGTGGCAACCATATGGGGATCGATGACATCCCCAAGATGATGGCTTCACTGCGGGAAAACGGCTGCACACATGAGGACACGCAGTATGTGATCACGCACTTTTCCCACAACGGCGGCTATCTGCACGATGAGTTGGTGGCAATCGGCAAAAAGCTGGGCGTCATTGTCGCCTATGATGGGTTCGAGCTGGAGGTGTAAACACCGTCTCCGCCTTTCGCCGCCGATGACGCAGTCATCCGGCCGCTGTGAAAACTCCCCATGCAGCCGACCAACAAGGAGCGCGCCATGATCCAGACCAATCTCGAGACCGGTCTCACCGCATCCGAAGTCCGCCAACGCGCGGCGTCGGGCCTGTTGAACGTGCAATCGTCCAAGGCCACCAAGACCGTGGCGCGGATTCTGTATGACAACATCTTCACCTTTTTCAACCTGATGAACGCCATCCTTGGTGCCCTGATCCTGTCGGTCGGGTCGTACAAGAACGCGCTATTCCTGCTGGTGATCTTCTTCAACACGGTCATCGGCATCATCCAAGAGCTGCGGGCGAAGCGGACGCTGGACCGGCTGTCTCTGCTGAACGCGGCGCGGGTCACGGTGATTAGAGACGGCGCGCCGTCGCAGATTCCATTGGACCAAGTCGCCCAAGACGACATCATGGTGCTCGGCGCAGGCGCACAGATTCCCTGCGACGCCGTGGTGCGCAGTGGAATGATCGAAGTGAACGAATCGCTTTTGACCGGCGAGGCCGATGCCATCTCGAAACAACCGGGCGCTCTTCTCATGTCGGGCAGCTTCGTCGTATCCGGCAAAGCCATGGCCCAGGCCACAGCAGTCGGCGCTGATGCCTACGCCCAAAAGCTGTCCAGCGAGGCCAAGACTTACAGAAAACATGCTTCTCAGTTGCGCGAGGCCATGGACCGCATCTTGAAGGCGGTATACATCGTGATCGTGCCTCTGGGCGTGGGTTTTTTTCTCAGAAAGTATTATGCGCTGCAGATGCCCGCGAAGGACGTCGTGGTGGGCACCGTGGCCGCCGTACTGGGTATGATACCCGAAGGATTGGTGCTGCTGACCTCCATCGCGCTGGCGGTGGGCGTCGTCAATCTGGGCAAGCGCAACACGCTGGTGCGCGAGCTGTTCTGCATCGAGACGCTGGCCCGCGTGAGTGTGATGTGCCTGGACAAGACCGGCACACTGACCGAGGGGTCCATGCAGGTCAGCGACGTGATCCCGCTTCGGCAGGACGTGCCTGTGGACGAAATCATGGGCAACCTGGTGCGCGTGCTGCAGGATGAAAACGAGACCTTCCTTGCGCTGAAGCGCCGGTTTCCTGAGCAGAACACGATGAATGAATCCGCCGTCCTCGCTTTTTCGTCCGCACGAAAATACAGCGGCGCCAAGTTTGACGATCTGAACGCGCTGCTGGTTGGCGCCTACGAGTTCCTTGTTCCCGCGGACCGCCAGGACCCCGCGTTAAAAGCCCAGATCGAGCTTCACGCCAGCCAGGGGGTTCGGGTGCTGGCGCTTGCCTACGGGGAACTGCCGGACCTTGCGCAGGCGCAGTCCACCGACCTCACCATCCTGGCGCTGATTCTGCTGAGCGACGTGATTCGTCCTGAAGCAGCCGATTCGCTGCGCTACTTCCGCGAACAGGGCACAAAGCTCATCATCATCTCGGGCGATCATCCAGCCACGGTGTCAAGCATCGCAGCGGGCGTGGGCTTCCCAGGCGCTGACCGGTATGTGGACTGTTCGACGCTGGCGACCGAAGCGGAGATCCAGTCCGCCATTGCCGAGTACAACGTCTTCGGCCGGGTCAATCCTTTGCAAAAAAAGCAGATTGTGCAGGCGCTGAAGGCATCCGGTCACACGGTGGCCATGGTGGGCGACGGGGTGAACGACGTGCCCGCCATGAAAACAGCAGACTGCTCCATCGCCATCTCGAGCGGCGCGGATGCGGCAAAACAATGCGCCAACCTGGTGTTGCTGGACTCAAACTTCGCTTCCATGCCCCATGTGGTGCATGAGGGCAGGCGCGTCATCAACAACATCCAGTCAGCATCGTCCCTTTTTCTCGTCAAGACCCTGTTTTCCATGATCCTGACGGCCGTGCTGATCCTGTTTTCCAGCGCCTACCCTTTTATGCCCATCCATCTGACATTGATTTCCGCCTGCGCGGTGGGCATCCCCACGTTCATCTTCGCGCTGGAACCAAACTTTGACCGCATTGGGGACGACTTCTTCGGCACGGTACTGCAGCACGCACTGACCGGCTCGCTCGCCATCGTGTTGTTCATCTGCGTCAGCACAGCCTGCTGCGCTGGCTTGGGTCTCAGCGAACAAATCCGCAGCACCATGTGCATGATCACGACCGGACTCACCAGCCTGTATCTGATCGCTCGCGTCTATCCCATGAATACCCGCGTCCGCAAGTGCGTCTTTTGCGCCATGTTCGCGCTGTTCCTGGGCGCGCTGCTGCTGTTGCGCGGGTTCTTACAGCTAGACGAACTGGGCTATACGCCCATGATCCTGGTCATCATCATGACCGTCGCCGCCAAACCCATGCTGGATGTGACGAACCTGGCTGCCGGATGGATCCTCAAGAGAATAAAAGCGCATACCAAACGGACTACATGACAATTCCGTGTCGGAAAACCTCCTGAGTCGGAAAACCTCTCGATTTGTCATCCTGATCGCGAGCGAAGGACCTCCCACGCGTGCGGACGTTGTCACAAAGGGAGGCGTCGTCTGCTGGCGGGGGGGCCTTCGCTGGCGCTCAGGATGAGGCGGTGGGAGACGATGCGACACTCAAGCGGTGCTCTGGGGGATAACCTCTTTCCCCTTGCCAATCCCGCATTATTGTGCTAGACTGTTGTAAACTTCCGGTTAGGTTGAGGGGCCTTTTCTGGAAAGGAACGCAGTTTGTTGTGGGAGGGAATCCATATGAAAAAGTGGGCCGCTCTGTTGCTCTGTTTGGTTCTGCTCGCATCCTCGGCCGCCGCCCTTGCCGAGCGCAAGGACGTGAAGTCAGTCAAGCCCGCGTCCGCGCCCGCACTGGCCGCGCCTGAACCCGGACCACTGACGGCTGACGCCACGAGCATCCCCGCGCCGGAGGCGTCATTTACATTGTGCGGCATCGAATACACGCTGGGCGAGCTACAGGAAAACCCAGCCCACGCACCGGAAAACCAGCTCGATGCCCTTCCGGCCCATGCAGTCACATTTGCGTACACGAGCGGCGAAAACGACGAAGAAGGCAACATGGCCTTGTACCGCGGCTGCTACTTGCTGCTGCCTGACGGCGCGGAGGGCGGGCAGGTATTCAGCAACGGCGGCAATATCGAAAATCCCTACACGCTGTATTTCGGACTCAGCGAGGGCGTGTCCCTGACAGACTGCACACTGGCTGTGCCCACCGACGGCAGCGAGCTGTTCATACAACTCGGCGATGACACGCCCATGCCCACGATGGAGCCCGCGCCTGACCCCACGCCCGCGCCTGTGGAAGACAGCACAGACTCCACACTGCGCGACGCGGTATTGATCAACTACGATGGCAAGCAGATCGTGGGTTGCCTGGGCAGAGTGGACTACGACCTACCGCGCGAGAAGATGGGCGTGTCGTTCTATGCGGAGGGTCTGCAGGACTTCATCAAGATGCAGCCAATGGACGGCGGATTCAACATCATCGTGCCGGTCCAAGCCACAATCCATGTCAACGGCAGTATACTCACACCTGTGGATGGCACGTTCCATCAGAACGAAGCCATCTGGTTTTTCGACACGCAGACGCTGCCGGACGCGGTCACATTCTATCCACACGGCACCGACCCCGAAGCGGCCACCGCCACAACGGTCGATGCCCTAACGGGCCGACGCATCGGGCCAGCGCCCGCCGCCGCGGAGCCTTCGGAACCGGCTGACGAGCCCGCAACGGAACCGAGCGAAACAACCGCAGCGGCCACGGACCCGTCCGAAGCGCTCACGCCAGACACCACCGTCGAACCGACGCTCGCGCCGACCGCGGAACCCAAGCCTGTGACCGCCAACTGGGATGAGGACGACATTGCCGCGCTGATGACGGATCTGGCCAGTCAAGCGACCGACCCGTGGGTCAAGGCCATCTACGAGGGCGGCATCAGCAGCTTTTCTTCGAATGATGGCCGCTTGACCTTCTAT
>JAVBTW010000271.1:0-9774 GCA_031555975.1 Eubacteriales bacterium | reverse complement strand
CGTGAGTCGTTTATTTATTTTTTCAAATGCAATGTATAAAAATCCGCAGAAATAGGGTTTGATTATGATCGTTTTTTTTGCGTGGACGCTTATTTGGTTTTGTGGGTGGTGAGGAAAAGGCTTGGGGATGTGGGCACACCTTTTCTACAGTACGCAGCGCGCCGTGACACCGTATGAAGGGCATTGCGCTGCTATTTGACGATCAGCGACATCACCGACAGCAGGGAACAGACCCACAGAAACATGGTGTACAGCCGGTAGGTGAATGGTTGGTTGTGGTCAAGGTAGTTTTCGTGCATATAGTTCCTGATGCGTTTCCACATATCGACGAAGGCACCACCCATATCATAAACTGGGGCCCAACGAAAAAAGAGCCAATGGTTTACGCAATCATAGCATATCTGCGGAGAATTGGCAAATCACCGGCCCTTGTGTGCCTTCCGTGATATCAACCTTTGCCCAGGTAAGACGCCAACTTCCTCATGATACGTTAATTTCATGTTGACAAACCTCGTTGACTGCGGTATAGTGTATACGACGAATGACATTCACCATGAAAACCGAATCGCTTTGACTTATATAGATCCGAGATAAGGTCGGATGTCTCTACCAACCGCCGAACAAACGGTTGTCTATAAGTCTTTTCCAGAAGTGGGGAGGGCTTTGGGCAACTTTTTTGTGGCGGTTGCTTTCGATAAAAGGGAGGGACATAGCGGTGGGGAGAAGTGAACAAACTGTAGCGGGATTTGTGCTGAAGGGCGACCTGTGCTTCAGCTGCGGGCCGCGTGAACTGAAAACCCGTCAGGGCGGCTACGCAGTGTGCGTGGATGGTGTGTCGGCGGGCGTGTTTGATGCGCTGCCAAAGCAATATCTGGGATTGCCGCTGATCGATATGAGCGGGAAGCTGGTCGTACCGGGCTTGGTCGATCTGCATATGCACGCGCCGCAGTTCGGGTATCGCGGCCTGGGTATGGACCTGGAGCTGCTGGATTGGCTTAGGACGCACACGTTCCCGGAGGAGTCGCGATTTGGGGACCTGAGCTATGCGCGCGCCGCGTATGAAGCGGTGGTGGAGGACCTGAAAAAAGGGCCGAACACGCGCGCCGTGCTGTTTGCCACCGCGCACACCGAGGCGACCGAGCTGTTGATGGACTTGATGGAAGCATCTGGTCTGGTGAGTTTTGTTGGCCGCGTGAACATGGACAGGAACGCGCCGGACAGTCTGCGCGAGCGGGATGCCCGGTGGGCCTTGTGCGAGACCCGAAAGTGGCTCGAGCGGTCAATGGGCAAGCGCCAAAACACCAAACCCATCCTCACGCCCCGGTTCATTCCCAGCTGTACGGACGCGCTGATGGAGGGTCTAGCGGCGCTGCAGGATGAGTTCGATCTGCCGCTGCAGTCACACCTGAGCGAGAATCAGGCAGAGATCGCGCTGGTGCGCGAGTTGTGCCCCAAGGCCGAGAGCTATACGGATGCCTACTACCAACTCGGCATGCTGCGCGGAAAACCGACGGTCATGGCGCATTGTGTCTGGAATGACGACCGTGAAATCGAGCGTCTCAAATACAGCGGCGCCTATGTGGCGCACTGTCCGCAGTCGAACACCAACATCGCGTCCGGCATCGCGCCTGTGCGAAAGTATTTGTCGCGTGGGCTCAACATGGGCCTCGGCAGTGATGTGGCGGGCGGCGCGCACACTTCGATCTTCCGCGCGATGACGGATGCCATTCAGGTCTCCAAGCTGCGCTGGCGGCTGGTGGACCAGGGCGACGCGCAGCTGACCATGGCAGAAGCGTTCTACATGGCCACGCTGGGCGGCGGCGCGTTCTTTGGCAAGGTTGGATCGTTCGAGGCGGGGTATGAATTCGACGCGGTCGTGATCGACGACAGCGCACTGCGCTCGACCCGGGAGACGGGCATCCATGACCGGCTGGACCGCGCGGCGTACTTGTCTGACGACCGGCACATTGCCGCGAAGTTTGCGCGCGGTCACCGCATCATTTAGTCAACGTTGACCGACACGACATGCAGATGGGAGGAATGCCCCAAATGAGCGCAGGAACAAGGAGCGTAGGCAAGAGCATACCCCGCGTGGACGCCTATGAAAAGGTGACAGGGCGCGCGATGTACACCGACGATCTGTGTCCCCCGGACGCGCTGGTCGCAAAAGTGGTGCGCAGCACCATTGCAAACGGCGTGGTGAAGTCGTTTGACCTGGAAGCGGCCCTGGCGGTGCCCGGTGTGGTCAAGATCCTGACCTGCTTTGACGCACCTCAGTTTGCCTTCCCCACTCCCGGCCATCCCTGGTCCACGGACGTGAACCACCAGGATGTGGCGGACCGGATGCTGCTCAACAGGCGTGTGCGCATCTATGGCGACGACATTGCGGTCGTCGTTGCGGAAAACGAGATCGCGGCTGCGCGCGCCGCACGGTTGGTGAAGGTTTCATACGAAGCATACGCGCCCATGACCACTGTGCAGCAAGCCATGGCCGACGGCGCCAGCTTGCTGCATGACGAAAGCCCGAACAACGTGCTCAAAAAAACCGAGTTTTTGACCGGCGATGACAAGCATTATGACGAGGTCAAGCACGAAGCGGATTTGGAGCTTCACGCCCATTTCGAGACGCAGGCCGTGCAGCACTGCCACCTCGAAGTGCCTGTGAGCTACGCCTACATGGAAAAGGGCCGCATTGTCGTGGTCTCATCCACCCAGATCCCGCACATTGTGCGCCGTGTCATCGGGCAATCGATGAACATCCCTTGGGGCAAGATCCGCGTGATCAAGCCCTACATTGGCGGCGGGTTCGGAAACAAGCAGGAGGTGCTCTACGAACCGCTGAACGCCTGGCTCACCACGCAAGTGGGCGGCCGGTGCGTGAAGCTGGAGCTCTCCCGTGAGGAGACCTTTGGTTGCACCCGCACCCGGCACGCCATCGCCTATGACCTGGATACCGCGGTGCGGAAGGACGGCAGGCTCATCGCCAGGAGAATCACCGCGCTGTCCAACCAGGGCGGTTACGCATCCCATGGCCACGCAATCGTGCTCAACGGGCTGTCCGCCTGCCGCATCCTTTATCAGGACGAACACGCGATCGATCAGATTTCATCCACCGTGTACACCAACATCGCGACCGGTGGCGCCATGCGCGGCTATGGCGTCCCCCAGGGCTTGTTTGCTATGGAGTGCCACATGGACGACATCGCGCTGAAGCTGGGTCTGGACCCCATCGATGTGCGCATGAAAAACCACATCAAACTGGGCCATATGGATCCGTTGGGCATCCCATGCCTGTCGATCGGCCTGGATGAGTGCATCGATAAGGGCCGCAAGCACATCGGATGGGACGAAAAGCGGGCTAAATATGCCCATCAGACCGGCGACGTGCGCCGCGGGGTGGGCATGGCGATTTTCAGCTACAAGTCGAATGTGCACCCCATTTCGCTCGAGACCTCGTCTGCCCGGATCGTCATGAACCAGGACGGAAGCGTCCAACTTCAGGTCGGCGCGACGGAGATCGGGCAGGGTGCGGATACGGTGCTGACCCAGATCTGCGCGGAGACCATCGGCATCAGCGACGAGGACGTGCACCTCGTGTCCACCCAAGACACCGACGTGACACCCTTTGACACCGGCGCGTACGCGTCTCGACAGACCTATACCACCGGCATGGCGGTAAAACAGACCGCGGAGCTGTTCAAAAAGCGCGTGCTGGTATACGCGGAGCAGCAGTTGGGCATCCCGGCCAGCCAGCTGGACATCGATGGCAAGTCCGTCGAGCGCATTTCGACGGGCGAAGAGGTCATCACAATCGAAAAGCTGGTGATGGAGGCGTTCTACAGCCTGACGCATTCCAGCCATATCACCGCCGAGTCCACGCTGCACTGCGACAAGAACACGCTGGCGTTTGGCGCGTGCTTTGTGGAGATCGAGGTGGACATCCCGCTGGGGACGATTGCGGTACTGGACATCATCAATGTGCACGACAGCGGCGTGTTGATCAATCCGCAGTTGGCTGAAGCGCAGGTCCACGGCGGCATGAGCATGGGGCTTGGATACGCGCTGAGCGAGCAGATGCTGTTCGATCCCAAGACTGCACGGCTGCTGAATGACAATCTGCTGGACTACAAATTGCCCACATCCATGGACACGCCGGAGCTGTCCGTGGACTTTGTGGAGACATTCGATCCATCCGGACCCTATGGCAACAAGGCGCTGGGCGAGCCGCCTGCGATTCCGGTGGCCCCGGCCATCCGCAACGCGCTGCTGCATGCAACAGGGGTGGCGGTAAACAGTCTGCCTTTGAACCCACAGAAGCTGGTCGCGGCGTTCACAGAGGCCGGGCTGATCCAGAAGGGAGGCGAGTGACCGATGTATGACATCGCGAGTTATCAGAACGCCAAGTCCGTCGGTGAGGCCATCGGGATGCTGACTGCAGACGATCAAGCCGTGGTGATCTGTGGCGGCAGTGACGTGTTGATCAAGATTCGTGAAGGCAAGCTTGCGGGCTGTCCGCTGGTGTGCATACGCGACATTGCTGAGCTGAACGGAGTCAAGATGGACGTGGACGGAGCCATCGTCATTGGACCGACCACGACTTTTGCCCAAGTGACCCATTCGGAGATCATCCAAAGACATATCCCCGCGCTGGGCTTTGCCACCGATCAAGCGGGCGGACCTCAGCTCAGGAACATCGGCACCATCGGCGGGAATGTGTGCAACGGCATGACCAGCGCGGACAGCGCGTCCACGCTGCTGACCCTCAACGCGGAGCTGCTGGTTCAGGGGTCCTCTGGACAGCGCAGGGTGAAACTGGCGGACTTTTATGCAGGACCCGGCCAAGTGCACTTGGCCCACGATGAGTTGCTGGTGGCCATACGCATCGCCAAGGAGGATTATGCGGGCTACAGTGGCCATTACATCAAGTATGCCATGCGCAATGCCATGGACATTGCGACGCTTGGCTGCGCGGTGCATGTGAAGATGCGCTGCAGTGTGATAGAGGATGTGCGGTTGGCATTCGGTGTGGCCGCGCCGGTTCCGGTGCGCTGTCCGAAGGCAGAAGCCGCAGTGCGGGGCGAGGCGCCCACCGCTGAGACGTTTAAACTGTTCGGCGAGACCGCGCTGACGGAAGTGAGCCCACGCACCAGTTGGCGCGCCAGCAAGGAGTTCCGGATCCAGCTCGTGCGCGAGCTCAGCGGGCGCTGCCTAAGAAAGGCCATTGAAAACGGGGGAGGGGCGGTGGGATGAAGATCATGAAACTGGTCGCCAAGGGCAAGGCGGTCGAGGGGGCGTTTGACGAGCGTGAGTCGCTGGCCGACCTGCTTCGGAACCGGCTGCACCTGACCAGTGTGAAAAAGGGCTGCGAGGTGGGCGAGTGCGGCGCGTGCACGGTGCTGGTGGATGGCGAAGCGATTGACAGCTGCATCTACCTGGCGGCATGGGCGGAGGGAAAGAAAGTGCTGACGGTCGAAGGGCTGTTGGGTCCGAACGGGGAGCTCAATCCCATTCAGCAGGCGTTTATCGATGAGGCTGCCGTCCAGTGCGGATTCTGTACGCCGGGACTGATCATGAGCGCCGTGGAGATCGTGGGCACGGGTAGAAGATATACCCGCGATGAGTTGCGCAGGCTGATTTCGGGGCATTTGTGCAGATGCACGGGGTATCAGAACATTCTGGATGCGCTGGAGCGCGTCGTGAACGCAGCGCATGGCGTGGTGGGTGCGTAGGCGTAGGCTTGAAGGCTCAACCCCATCGGCAGCGCCACGCCTGCAGTGGCCTCATGGCGCAGCAAAGGACCTCCCCGCCGCTGGCGACGTTCCTCCTAGGAGGAGCGCCTGCTGGGCGGGGAGGTCCTTCATTGCGCTCAGGATGATGCGCTGGTGGTCAAAAGGCCGATGCCTCAGCAACGCTCATTCCGCGCTGTTGATCACATAGGGGAACAGCGCTTCGCCCTGCGCTGGGGAGACGACAAACGTCATCCCGTCCAGTTTGTTGCCCTCGAAATCCTTCATCGCCGCCGTCACGGTCAACTGCCCGTCCTGTTCCTGATAGCCCTCCACCACCGACTCTGTCTCGCCCATGTCGCTCCCCGGCAGCCTGTACAGATCCTTTTCCTCGTCATAGCTCATGCCCTCCACCGTCGGTGCGGACAGACCCGACAGCCCTGGAAACGCCGACGCCGCGAACGAGCGCATCAATGCGCCGGGCACCATGATGTCAAAGGTGGCCTCATCAATCGACGTGCCCGGATAATCCAGACCATAATTCACACCCATCCGGTACAAAACGCCGCAGACGAACGCGGCGTTGGCGGGATCATAACTGGACGCGTCCTCCATCACCGTGCGCAGGATCGAATCAAAAACCGGCTGCATGGAAAGCAGCGCGTCCGTTGTCGCCATATCCTCCGCCTCCGCCAGCGCACACGGCGCCACGACCAGCAGCAGCGCGATTAGCATCGCCATGATCCTCTTCATTTCAAATGTCGCATCCTTTCCATGATCTTGTTTCACTTTGACACACTTCTCCAAAGAAAGGTTCCCGCGCCGCGGATTTCCGCGTGATCGTCCACAATGCGTCCAGCCAAGGCGCGGCTGTGTTCACTCCGCCCGCGCGCCCAGAATGTGAAGCACCCGCAGCGCGAGGAAAGTGTAGCTGGACAGGGGGCGCCAGTCGGCGTTGAGGGTGTGGGCGGCGACCAGCATCTGTTCCGGGTTGTCGGGCTCGCCGACCGCTACGATCACCGGCGAGTGGCGGAACCGGTCGCCAGAGGCAAACTGTAACTGCACCAGGTCACCGGGGACGGCCTGTGCCAGCGGGACTTCGGCCGCGTAGGGTCCGGGTCCGCGGTTGTTCACCAAAAATCGATGCAGCGCCACGACACCGGACCAGGCGGGGGCGCGGCGCTTCATAGTTAAGAAAAACCAGCCGTCCGGTCCAATGTTCATTTGGCCTGTGCCCGCATACAACACCTGAGACGCGTAGTTGGTGCAGTCGCCGCCGTACAGGTCGAACTGGGCGTAGGCCGGGTTTCGACTGAACGCCCAGCGGTGTGCGTAGGCCAGCGCGGCGGTGCGGTCATAGGGGATTTCGCGCATGGATAGATCACCTCGGGGGAGGGTATGCGGGGACAGAGCGCGTCATGCGACATTCGCTTACGCCGCAAGGTCATCCTGAGCGCTGCGAAGGACCTCTCCTCGCGTGAGCGTTCGTCTCTACATCGCCAGGAGACGTCGCCTCACGGCAGGGAGGTCCTTCGCTGCGCTCAGGATGACATCAGGAAGGAGGGTGAACGATGGCATATGCTTGCCCTCTGAGAGACGTTCTAATTCCGCAAACTTCCCAGCGGCGCCGGCATCCGTCCGCCCCTGGCGATAAACGCTTCGGCCGAGAATGGGTTCACCGGAATTACAGGCGCGCGGCCCAGCAGCCCGCCAAACTCCACCGTGTCGCCCACTTTCTTGCCCGGCGCGGGGATGATGCGCACGGCGGTGGTTTTGTTGTTGATCACGCCGATGGCGGCCTCGTCGGCGATGATGGCGGACAGTGTGGACGCGGGCGTGTCGCCCGGCACGGCGATCATGTCCAGGCCCACCGAGCACACACAGGTCATGGCTTCCAGCTTGTTCAGCGTCAGTGCGCCGACCTCTGCGGCATGGATCATGCCGATGTCCTCACTGAGCGGGATAAACGCACCGGAAAGCCCGCCCACATGGCCGCTGGCCATGACGCCGCCCTTTTTCACCGCGTCGTTCAGCAGCGCCAGCGCGGCGGTGCTGCCATGCGCGCCGCAGACCTCGATGCCCATCTCCTCTAAGATGTGGGCGACGCTGTCGCCCATGGCGGGCGTGGGGGCGAGGGACAGGTCCACGATGCCGAAGGGCACGGAAAGCCTGCGCGACGCCTCCTGGGCCACGAGCTGTCCCACGCGGGTGATGCGGAACGCGGCGCGCTTGATGGTCTCGGCCACGGCGTCGAACGGCTGGCCCTTGACGGATTCCAGCGCGCGCTTCACCGCGCCGGGTCCGCTGACGCCCACGTTGATGGCGCAGTCGCCCTCGCCCGGGCCGTGAAAAGCGCCGGCCATGAACGGGTTGTCTTCGACCGCGTTGGCGAACACCACGAATTTGGCGCAGCCCAGGCCGTCCCGGTCCTTCGTGGCATCCGCAATTCTCACAATCGCCTCGCCGCACAGCCTGACTGCGTCCATATCGATCCCGGCGCGGGTGGCGCCCACGTTGACGGAAGAGCACAGCACGTCGGTTTTTGACAGCGCTTCCGGCAGCGACTCGATCAGCGCGCGGTCGGCGCGGGTCATGCCCTTCTGCACCAGCGCGCTGTAGCCGCCGATGAAGTTCACGCCCACGGCCTTGGCGGCCTGATCCAGCGCACTGGCCACGGGCAGCGGGCTGGGGATCGCGCCGCAGATCAAGGCCGCGGGCGTGACGGAGATGCGCTTGTTGACGATGGGCACGCCGAACTCGCCCTCGATGGTCTCGCCGACCCTGACCAGGTGCTCGGCCTTGCGGGTGATCTTGTCATAGACCTTTTGACACAGCTTCGATTCGTCTTCGGAGACGCAATCCAGCAGGGAGATGCCCATGGTGATGGTGCGCACGTCGAGCATCTCATTGTCGATCATGCGCAGGGTTTGCAGGATTTCGTTCGTGTTGATCATGTGGACACCCCTATATCGAATGCATCGCATCAAAGATCTCGTTGCGCTGGATGCGGATCTGCAGACCCAGGCGTTCTCCCAGCGATGTCAGCTGCATCGAGAGCTCTTCGAAGGGGCAGCTGGGCTCGGTGATGTCCACCAGCATGACCATGTTGAACAGCCCGGAGACGATGGTCTGCGAGATGTCGAGGATGTTGACGTCCGCCTCGTAGAGCACACGGCTGACCTGAGCGATGATGCCCTTGCGGTCGAAACCCAGCACGGTGACGACGGCTTTGCGTTGGTTGTCCATGGAGTGTTCCCTCTTTTCAGCAATGAATTGACACTTTATCATACCGCCGTGGAGATGCGGGCGTCAATGGATGTTTGTGTGAAGCATTTGAACCAGTGACATCTCATGTCCTGAGCGACACAAACCATTCGGGAGGCAATGCCACACCCTCGATGATCACCCCATGCAGCATGCGCGCCAGTTCGCCTGGGTCCGTCTGATCAGTGTCCATGCACCACGCCAGGTTGCTCATCTGGCGGTAGCGCATGAATGCTGGAATCTCGCGAAGCATCGCCTCGGCCAGCAGGTTTTCCGCCTGATACCCGGCCATGAACGTTCGCACAATACGCTCGGCTTCCGCCTGCCTCAGCTCCTGCGCGTCCGGAAGGCCCCACAGCAGCGCGTGGTACAGCGCGAGCCCGATGTCCAGGGCGAACGGACCGTACAGGCTGTCGTCGAAGTCGAACACCCGCACGACGCCGCCATCAACGAAGAAGTTGTGCTGGTGCATGTCCTGATGAATCAGGCCGTAGCTGTCGCGACCCTTCGGCAGGGCCAGCAGCCGCGCCACGTGACCACGCATGATCTGATCCATCTCCGGGTCCTTGGCAATGCCGGGCAGCAACACATCGTGGCCATTAAACGAAGGCCTGTGGCAGGCCGTTTTCGGTACGTAGTCCTTGCTCAGCCGGTGCATTGTGCCCATGGCGCCGCCCCAGCTACGCCAGACGCCCTCGTTCCACGTTTCGGGGTTGTCCCGCTCGCAGGAGACGCCGTTCGCCTTCTCGAACGCGCACAGCACCAGCGGACCCTCCTCGGCATC
>JAVBTW010000049.1:0-9521 GCA_031555975.1 Eubacteriales bacterium | reverse complement strand
GACGTGCTGACCCTGTCCGCCACGCCCATACCGCGCACACTGCACATGTCCATGGTGGGCATCCGCGACATGAGCCTCTTGCAGACCCCGCCGGAGGAGCGCTATCCCGTCCAGACCTACGTGCTGGAATACCAGGACGGCATCGTGCGCGACGCCATACTGCGCGAGATGGGGCGCGGCGGTCAGGTGTATGTGCTCTACAACCGTGTGCAGACCATTGCGGTCATGTACGAGCGGCTGAAAAGGCTCGTCCCCGAAGCCCGGATCGCCATCGGCCACGGCCAGATGCGCGAGCATCGGCTGGAAGACGTACTGCTGGACTTTTACGAGGGCAAGTACGACGTGCTGCTGTGCACGACGATCATCGAGGCCGGACTGGATGTGCCCCAGGCCAATACATTGATCGTGTGCGACGCGGACCGGTTCGGGCTGAGCCAGCTGTACCAGCTCCGTGGCCGCGTGGGCCGCAGCAACCGCTTGGCGTACGCATACCTCACGGTCAGCCCGAGAAAAGTGCTGACCGACACCGCCGACAAGCGCCTCTCGGCCATTCGTGAGTTCACCGAGTTCGGCAGCGGGTTTCGCGTCGCCATGCGCGATTTGGAGATTCGCGGCACCGGCAACCTGCTGGGCGCGGAACAGTCGGGCCACATGGCGTCGGTGGGCTATGACCTGTATGTGAAGATGATCGAAGAGAGTGTGCGCGAACTGCGCGGTGACGCGTCCAAGGGCGACATTCAGACCAAGATGGAGCTGACGATCGACGCTTATCTGCCCGCGGATTACGTGCAGTCGGACCTCATGCGCGTGGAGATGTACAAAAAAATCGCGGGCATCCAGGGCCGCGCGGCCCGGGAGGACCTGATCGAGGAGCTGATCGACCGGTTCGGTGACCCATCGCGCCCTGTCATGAACCTGATCGAGATTGCGCACCTGAAGTCACTGTGTCAGCAGTGCGGCATTGACCAGGTGAGCCAGAAAGGCGGCCAGCTCGTGATGCGGTTTTCGCCGCTGATGGAGTTGGACCCGATGAAGCTGGTCACCGCGCTGAAGCCGTATGAAAAGCTGGTGAAACTCACTGCCGGCAGGGAGACCGCGCTGGTCTATGGCGATCCGAAGAAACCGCCGGAAGAACAGGTGCGTGGCGCGGTGGCGATGATGGAGGACGTGGTCCGGGGGATTGGAGAGGGAGAGGCCAACGCAGAGGCCAACGCAGAGGCGTAGGTGATGCATTTATGCGCAGCAGACACATATACGAAAGGCAGGAATACACCATGCTCATGACGCAACTCATCGGAGACCGGTTCAAGGAGCGGCCCTCAGACTGCGTGATCGACAGTCACGCGCTAATGCTGCGCGGCGGATACATGAAGTATGTCGGCAGCGGCATTTTCTCCCTGTACAACCCGCTCCGGCGCATTACCCGGAAGATCGAGACCATCATCCGGGAGGAGATGGACGCGATTGACGGCCAGGAAGTGCTGTTCCCCGTGGTGATGCCCGCATCGCTCTGGGAGGAGTCCGGCAGATACGCGTCTGTTGGCGCGGAACTGATGCGCCTGAAGGACAGAAACGGCAGCCCGTTGGTGCTGGGCATGACCCACGAAGAGGCCAGCGTCCAGTTGGTTCGCGAATTTGGAAGCAGCCACCAGAAGTATCCGTTCATGATCTATCAGATTCAAACGAAGTTTCGCGACGAGGCGCGCCCGCGCGGCGGGCTGATCCGCGTCCGCGAGTTCACCATGAAGGATGCCTATTCCTTCCACACCTCGCAGCAGGACCTGGAGGCCTATTATCAACGCTGTTATGATGCATACACCCGCATCTTTGCGCGGGCGGGCCTGAAGAACGTGGCCATCGTGGCGTCGGATTCGGGCATGATGGGCGGCAAGGTTTCCCATGAGTACATGCTGCTGACGCCCGTTGGCGAGGATACCATCGTGATCTGTCCCGAATGTGGCTACCGTTCCAACATGGAGGCCGCGCCGAGCATCGTCGAAGTGGCGTCCGATGACCATCCATCGCCACTGACGCCGGTGCACACGCCCGGGAAAAAGACCATCGAGGATGTGTGCGCGTTCCTTGGCACCGGCGCTGACCAATCAGTGAAGGCCGTGGTCTACCACCTGACCACCACCAATGAGTCCGTCGTGGTGTTCCTGCGCGGCGATCTGGATGTGAACGAAACCAAGTTGACCAACTTTTTGGGTGGTGAGGTCCGACCCGAGGCGATTGACGAAAACGTCAGCTTGGTGGCCGGTTATATCGGACCGGTGGACCTGCAGGCGCAAAACTGCCGCGTGCTTTACGACTGCTCGATACAGGGCGCGCACAATCTGGTCTGCGGCGCGAACAGGCCGGAGTATCACTGCACCGGGCTCAGCATGCCCCGGGATGTGCCGAATGCCGTGTACCATGACTTCGCCAAAATCACCGAGGGCGGCATCTGTCCAAGCTGTGGCAAGCATGCCATCACACTGTCGCGCGGCATCGAGATCGGCAATATTTTCCAGCTGGGCACCAAGTACACAGAGGCCATGGGCATGCAGTATCAGGACGCGGACGGAAGCCTGAAATACCCCATCATGGGCTGTTATGGCATCGGCGTGGGTCGGCTGGCAGCTTCGGTTTGCGAGGAAAGCCACGATGAATTCGGACCCATATGGCCCATGTCCATCGCCCCGTGGCAGGTGCAGATCTGCTGCCTCCGGCCCGACCAGGAGGGTGTGAAAGAAGCCGCGCAGGCGTTGTATGACGAGATGGGGAGATGCAAGATCGAGGTCATCATGGACAACCGCCCCGTCAGCGCGGGCGTGATGTTCTCCGACGCGGACTTGTTGGGTGTGCCGATCCGGCTGATCGTCAGCCCGAGGAACTTGAAGGAGAACGCGTGCGAACTGGTCACGCGCGATAAATCGATCAAGACAACCGTGCCGATGGGCGAGGTGATCAAGACCGTGCAAAAGATGATCGCGGACGCGCTGGCATAACGCATGGATGCACGGCCACAAGCCGAGCAGCGAGTGCCCATCCCCACAAAAGGAGCGGATTCCATGGCCCGAACATTCCTGCCCGTCACGGCAGCGGAAATGCGCCAGCGCGGCTGGCAACAGCCGGACTTTGTGTATGTCACCGGGGACGCATATGTGGACCACCCGTCATTTGGGCTGGCGATCATCTCCCGCACCCTCGAAAAGGCGGGCTACAAAGTCGCCATGTTGCCCCAACCGGACTGGCGCAACACCGCGGACTTCCTGCGATTTGGCCAGCCAAGGCTGGGTTTTCTGGTCACGGCAGGCGTCATCGATTCCATGGTCAACCATTATACCGCCGCGAAAAAGCCGCGCAGTGAGGATGCCTATGCCCCCGGCGGCAAGGCGGGTCATCGCCCTGACCGCGCCACGATCGTGTACTGCAACCACATCCGCGAGGCTTGCGGTTCCGTGCCGGTCCTGATTGGCGGCGTTGAGGCCAGCCTGCGCCGTTTTGCCCACTACGATTATTGGGACGACCGTGTGCGCAACTCGATACTCAGCGACAGCGGCGCTGACCTGCTGATGTACGGCATGGGCGAACGCACCATCATCGAGGCTGCCCGGTGGCTGGAATCGGGAAAGCCGATCCAGGAATCCAACATCCCGGGCACCTGTGTCATGCGCGGCGAAGTGCCAGGAAAGTACATTGAGATCGAGGCCGCGGAACTTATCGCAAAGGACAAGAAAGCCTATGCGCGCGCTTTCAAGACGCAATACGATGAGCAGGACCCCGTGCGCGGCAAAGGGCTGGCCCAAAAGCACGGCAAGCGCTACCTCATCCAGCACCCGCCCGCCATGCCGCTCACAGAGCGCGAGCTGGACGCGACCTACGCGCTGCCTTATATGCGCACATGGCATCCGATGTATGATGCAGCTGGAGGGATTCCCGCGCTGCAAGAGGTCGAGTTTTCCATCGCCTCCACGCGCGGCTGTTTCGGGTCGTGCAGCTTCTGCGCGCTGACGTTCCATCAGGGCCGGATCGTTTCGAGCCGCAGCAAGAAGTCCATTGTGGAGGAGGGCCGGTTGCTGACGCGCTTGCCCGGGTTCAAGGGATACATACACGATGTGGGCGGCCCGACGGCGAACTTCAGAAAGCCCGCCTGCAGAAAACAGCTCGCGTCCGGCGCGTGCAAGCACCGCCAGTGCCTATACCCCAAGCCCTGCCCGAATCTGGAGGCGGACCACTCGGAGCTGCTGTCCATCCTCAGGGAGCTTGGCGAACTGCCGGGCGTGAAAAAGGTGTTCATACGCTCCGGCATCCGCTATGACTATCTGCTGGCGGACAAGCACAGCAGGTTCCTGGACGAGTTGGTGCAGCATCATGTGTCCGGCCAGCTGAAGATCGCCCCGGAACACATCAGCCCGTCAGTGCTGTCGTATATGGGCAAGCCGGGCCAGACTGTTTTCGAGCGTTTTTTGGAGAAGTACGATGAGGCCAACCAAAAAGCGGGACTGAAGCAGTTCGTGGTGCCCTACTTCATGTCCAGCCATCCCGGCTCGAAGCTGGAGGACGCGGTGGCACTGGCGGAATACCTCAAGGCATCGGGGCTCAGGCCCGAGCAGGTGCAGGACTTTTATCCGACGCCGGGTACACTGGCAACGGCGATGTTTTACACGGGGCTGGACCCGCGCGACATGAAGGAAGTGTATGTGGCAAAACAGCCGCGCGACAAGGCGATGCAGCGCGCACTGATGCAGTACCAACAGCCGCACAATCGCGAACTGGTGATTGAAGCGCTGAAGAAAGCGAACCGCACGGATCTGATTGGGTTTGGGCGTGGGTGCTTGGTCGGGCAGCGGCAGATCAGCAGGAACAGAAAGCCTGAGCCGAAGGTGCAGCCGGTGCTGCAGAAAAAGAAGGCCCCAAAAAAGCCGCGCCAGAAATCGACGAAGCGGTAACTGGCCCTCCTTGCGGAAACCGGCGCTCCCTGACTCGATTTCCGTGTCGCCGGCAAATTTCTATGCATACCACACCCCTTTATTGCATATAGATATGGAGACAACATCCATACCGTAGGAAATGCAATCAGAGAACAGCAGGGAGTGTGGTACGATGGAGAATTTGTGCAATCGGATGGTGGCGGCGGGCCATTTGGATCAGCCGCTTGAGCTGAGTCATGAAGTGATGAATGAGCGGTTTTACTCAGGGGTTCTGCTGGTGAAACGGCTGTCGGGGACGATGGACAGGCTGCCGATCACGGTGCCAGGCAAGCTGATTGAGAATGTGGACTGGCCGATTGGGCAGCTGATGCAGCTGACGGGCCAGGTGCGCAGCTACAACAAGGTGATGGACGGTGCAGGCCGGCTGATGATCACGCTGTTTGTGCAGCGCGTGAGCGCCGATGTGCAATCGGACACGGAGAACCGCGTGGAGCTGGCCGGGGCGATTTGCAAGCCGCCGATCTACCGGTCAACGCCGTTTGGGCGCGAGATTTGCGATCTGATGCTGGCGGTGAACCGGGCGTTCGGGAAATCGGACTATCTCCCGTGCATCGCGTGGGGGCGGAATGCGCAGTATGCAGCACGGTTTTCGGTGGGGGACCGGCTCAGGGTAAGCGGGCGGCTCCAATCGCGCGAGTATCAGAAGCTGCTGGACAATGGAGAATATATGCAGCGGAGCGCGTTCGAGGTTTCCGCGTTCACGATAGAAGCGGATGCGGCGGCGTTGCCGATCGAGGCGGAGCCCCAAGCCATCACGCCATAGCGCCGGTAGGCGTCCGGCAAAGCGCGACGGGAATGCAGAGGGAAAAAAATCCCTCCATTCTCGCCGCGCTTTATCGCCACTCCGTCAGCGTGGGGCCGTTCGCTATCCGCACCGCGCGACCAAAATCAGATACGCTACCGCCTTTTTGTAACCCTCGAAACCCAGCCCCATATACGTCTGCAAACAGGCCTGGCCCGCGTACGACACCTGACGGAACGGCTCGCGCTGGCGCACATCCGACAGGTGCACTTCCACAGTGGGCAGCGCCACTGCCTTCAGCGCGTCCAGAATCGCCACGCTGGTGTGGGTGTAGGCCGCCGGGTTGATGACGATGCCGTCGAATGCATGCAGCGCCGCCTGGATCTTGTCCACGATCGCGCCTTCGTGGTTGGATTGGAACAATTCCACGTCCACTTTGAACGCGGCGCACACGTCCCGTATGTACCCCTCTAAGTCCGCATAGGTCTGCCGCCCGTATACATCCGGTTCACGGATGCCGAGCAGGTTCAGATTGGGTCCGTTAATCACCAGCAGTTTCATAAAAACCCTCCATCGCTGCCTGCGCGGCTGCGTCGATGCTTCCCGTGTTGTCGATGGTGAATTGGCTCGCCGCGCGGTAGGCGGGTGTCCGCGCAGTTTCCATGGCGCTCAGCGCCTTCTTGTCCCTCGAGAGCGGTCTGCCGTTCGTGGCCAGTCGGTCGGTGGGGCGACGTATCCAGCACACCACACCGTTCTGGCGCAGCGCGCGCACATTCTCTGCGCGCATCACAGCGCCGCCGCCCGTGGCAATGACCCTGCCCGTCTCAGCGCCCAGGTCACCCAGCACTCGTGACTCCAGCGCCCTGAAGTGTGCCTCGCCCTGCGCGGCGAAGATGCCGGGGATGTTCATCCCGGCTCGGCGCTCGATCGCCTCGTCGGCGTCCACAAAAGGCCGGTTCATCGCTGCGGCGCAAGCCCGTCCAATGCTGGACTTGCCGCTGCCGGGCATGCCGATGAGCACCAGATTCAGCCGCTCGCGGCACAGCGCAGAGAGCGTCTCTGCCACTTGCGCCCGGGTGCACATGCGGTCCGTGAACAGTTCCACCGCCCGAGCGCCTTGCGCCACCAGCATCGACAGCCCATTCGCAGCAGGAATGCGCCGCGCCTCCGCGTCCAACAGCAGCGCAGTCCTGTGCGGGTTGTAGATCATGTCGAGCACATAGCGGACATTTGGCAGGCGGTCGAGGTTCACCGGTGATTCGCCGACATGAGGATACATGCCCACCGGCGTGGCGTTGACGAGCAGTTCTGTGTGCGCGTGGTCGCGATACAGCGTCTCTTCATCCACCGGCCCAGACCGCGACACCGAGACGACTTCAGCCGCGCCCATGCCCATCAGAACCGAGCAGGCCATCCGTCCCGCGCCGCCATTGCCGCCGAGGACGGCGCAGCGCAAGCCGCCAACTCGAGCGCCCACGCCGCGCACCATCTCCTTAAAACCCGCCACATCCGTGTTGTGACCGCACAAAGTGCCGTCCGGCCGCACCAGTAATGTATTGACGCTGCCGATCGCTCGGGCCTCCGCAGACAGCTTGTCGCACAGCGCATATGCGGCCTTCTTGTACGGGATCGTCACATTGGCGCCCTTGAACGGACGCGCGCGCACATACTGCTCAAACTCGTCCGCTTTCAGCTCCACCAGCGCATAATCATACCCGCCCAGCAGCCGGTGAATGCGCGGCGAATAGCTGTGGCCCAGTTTCTCACCCAGCAGCACGAAATCCGCCATGATCAATAGCCCTCCCGATAGTTGCCCAGCAGCGTGAATCGTTCGCTCCCCAGCCGAATCTCGTCCAGTAGCTTCACCACGTCCGGATCGGTCAGGGATGCTTCAATGTCAAAATGGAACCGGAACTCAAACTCCCGGCCTGGGATCGGGCGGCTCTCGAGCTTCGTCAGGTTGATGCCCTGGGCGGCAAACCGGCTGATCATCCGGCTCAAGGATCCGGGCTCGTGGGATAGGGACAGCATCATGCTGATCTTGTTGCTGCCGCGATAGACCTCCATGGGTTTGGAGATCACGATGAACCGGGTGTAGTTGTTGTCCGTGTCCGCCACGCTCTCGGCCAGCGCGGTGAGTCCGTACAGCGCCGCGCAGCGCCGGGAGGCAATGGCCGCCATGTCGGTGCGGCCAGATTCGGCCACCAGTTTCGCGGCTATGGCGGTGTTTTCCATGGGCGTGACCTTGATCTTGGGGTGCGCCGCGAGAAACGCGCCGCACTGGGCGATGCCCTGCGGATGGGACACAATCTCGGTGAGCTGGACGAGTGCCGCGCCCTCCTTCGCCAGCAGCGCGTGGTCGATCCGCTGCCGTATCCCGCGCACGATGTGGAATTTGTGCTTCTCCATGAGGTCATAGACCTGCGTGACCGAGCCCGCGGCGCTGTTCTCGATGGGCAGTACGCCATAGCGGCACATACCTTTTTCCACGGCGCTGAACACACCGTCGAAGCCGGAGAAATACAGGATCTGCGGAAACTCAAACATCCGCACACAGGCCTGCTGTGAATAGGCGCCCTCCACGCCCTGACAGGCGACGGTGGCCTTGGTGGGGAAGTGTGCGGGCGAGTTCTGCAGCGCCTCTGTGATCGCCCGCGTCAGCGGTGATTCCGCTTCCAAGTGGGCGCGCTGATAACTGCGACTCACGTCCAGCAGCGCGGTATACAGCACCTTTGAATAGCGCTCCAGCTCCTCGCCTGCCCGCGCGGCCGCCTGGTTCATCACTTCGCGCTCCCGCGCCGGATCCTGGATGGGCAGATGGTGTTCGCCCTTGTATTTCGCCACTTCCAGTGCCACGCACATGCGCTGCTTGAAAAGGTCCACCAGTTCGCGGTCGATCCGGTCAATCTCTGACCGGCATTGCTTGATGTCCATGTGATCCGTCCTCCTATGCTACATTGTCGCCATGTCCGCCAGCACAAGCCAAACCATTGCCTCCACCACCGGCACGGCCCTTGGCGCGATGCAGGGATCGTGGCGGCCATGGACGATGAGGTCTGCAGCATCGCCGGTCTGCAGCGATACGCTGCGCTGCGCCATTGCTATGGACGGCGTTGGCTTCATCGCGATTCGCGCGACGATGGGCATGCCCGTGCTGATGCCGCCCAGCGCGCCGCCATGGCGATTGGTCTGGGTTACCCCGCCGGGCAAAATCGCGTCGTTGTGTCGCGATCCCCGCATCCCGGCAGCCTCAAAGCCCAGCCCGAACGCCACGCCACGCGCGCCGGGGATCGCCATCAGCGCCTGCGCCAAGCGCGGCTCCATCCCGCCAAACATCGGTTCGCCCAAGCCGCCGGGCACGCCTTGCGCGATGACTTCGATGACGCCGCCCACGCTGTCGCCGTCGCGCTTCGCCGCCAGGATCGCCTCTCGCATGCGCGCGCCGGCATCATCGTCCAGCACGGCCAGCGGCTTTTTTGCGATGGCATCCAGCGCAGCCCCGTCAAGGCCCATCGGATCAAAAGCCGCATCCTCCACATCCGCTACGCTCAGCAAGTGCGCGCCGACCCGTATGCCCTTGAGTTGCGGCAGCTGGGCGCACACCGCGCCCGCAAAGCACAGTGGAGCCGTCAGCCGCCCGGAAAACTGCCCGCCGCCGCGCGGGTCTCTTGCGCTGCCATATTTTTGCTGCGCCGCCCAGTCCGCATGTCCGGGGCGGGGCACGTCGCGCAGGGCCTGATAGTCCTCGCTGCGGACATCTGCGTTGTCCATCACCATGCACAGCGGCGCGCCGCAGGTCTCGC
>JAVBTW010000321.1:0-6045 GCA_031555975.1 Eubacteriales bacterium | reverse complement strand
GTGCGTTCGACTTTGGGAAACCATTCTGGATTTCTGCTAATATTAGCAAGTGAAATTAGCAAACTGGAAGGAGGTTCAAAAAACAGGAACGCCGAAAACCCAGTAAATTCAGGGGTTTCGACGTTCCAGATGGCGTTCCCGGCGAGATTCGAACTCACGGCCTGTCGCTTAGGAGGCGACCGCTCTATCCTGCTGAGCTACGGGAACATGGTTGTTTGGAGTGCGTTCTCATTCGGCTGAAAGCGAACACAGTAGGTTCTCTTAGGAGGCGAACGCTCTATCCTGCTGAGCTACAGGCGCATGATGCAGTGGATATTATCGCATGCGGGCGGCGAATTTGTCAAGATGGGGTGTGTTACGATTGAATGGAAGAAGACCCTTCGCTGTGCTCAGGATGACCCGCTTTGAGGGTGTTTCGGTGGCACCCTTTCTGCTCGGGTCATCCTGAGGCCACAGCGCAGAATCTTCTGCTATTTTTTGTGGCGTTGGAACTCGAAGACCCGCTCCAAGTATTCGCCGGTATGGCTTTCCTTGCAGGCTGCGATGTCTTCTGGGGTGCCGGTGGCAACGATTTGGCCGCCTCGGTCTCCGCCTTCGGGACCCATATCGATCACATAATCCGCTGTCTTGATCAGATCCAGGTTGTGCTCAATCACGATGAGTGTGTTGCCGGCATCGGCAAGCTTCTGAAGCACCTGATCCAACTGTTGAACATCGGCCATGTGCAGGCCCGTGGTCGGCTCATCCAATACATAGATCGTGCGGCCTGTTGCACGCCGGCTGAGTTCCGTGGCCAGTTTGATGCGCTGCGCCTCGCCGCCGGAGAGCTGGGTTGAAGGCTGGCCCAGCTTCACATACCCGAGCCCGACATCGACCATTGTCTGCAATCGGGATCTGATTTTCGGGTGCGCGTCGAAGAACGAGAGCGCGTCCTCGATGGTCATTTCCAGCACGTCGTAGATGTTTTTGCCCTTGTAGCGCACTTCCAGGGTCTCACGGTTGTAGCGGTGGCCCTTGCAGACCTCGCAGGGCACATACACATCAGGCAAAAAGTGCATCTCGATCCGGATGATGCCATCGCCGGAGCACGCCTCGCACCGGCCGCCCTTCACATTGAAGCTGAAGCGGTTCGACTTATAGCCGTGGATCTTGGCGTCCTGCGTCTGGGAAAACACATCGCGGATGAGCTCAAACACGCCTGTGTAGGTGGCCGGATTCGATCTGGGGGTGCGCCCGATGGGCGATTGGTCGATGGCGATGATCTTGTCCAGTTGACAGGTCCCCTCGATTCGATCATGGGGGCCGGGCCGCTGGCGGGAACGGTTCAGGTCGCGGGACAGCGCCTTGAAGATGATCTCGTTGACGAGCGAGCTCTTGCCGCTGCCGCTGACACCGGTCACGCAAGTGATCACGCCAAGCGGGAACGAGGCCGTGACATCCTTGAGGTTGTTGGCCCGCGCGCCGCACACCTTGATCCAGCCGGTGGGTTTTCTGCGGATTTCCGGGATGGGGATCTCCTCCACGCCGCTCAGAAATCGCCCAGTGAGGGAGTCGGGGTTTGCCATGATCTCCTCGGCGGTCCCCTGTGCGACGACCTGCCCGCCGTGCACGCCCGCGCCTGGGCCGATGTCCACGATGTGGTCGGCTTCGAGCATGGTCTCCCCGTCGTGCTCCACCACGATGAGCGTGTTTCCGATGTCGCGAAGGTGCTTGAGGGTCTTTAAGAGCTTTTGGTTGTCTCTCTGATGGAGCCCGATCGATGGCTCGTCCAGTATGTAGAGAACACCCACGAGGCTGGAGCCGATCTGCGTGGCCAGCCGAATGCGCTGTGCCTCGCCGCCAGAGAGCGTGCCGGCGTTCCTGGAGAGGGTGAGATAATCCAGGCCCACGTCCACGAGGAAACCGAGCCGGGAATGGATCTCCTTCAATATCTGGTTGGCGATGATCTGCTGTTTTTCTGACAGCGTCACGCCATCGAAAAACCGCATGCATTCGCGCACAGGCATCTCCGAGACCTGCGCGATGGAGCGGTCGCCCACAGTGACAGCCAAGGATTCGCGCTTGAGCCGCTGGCCCCTGCACTCCGGGCAGGGAGTCTGGGCCATGTAGCTTTCGAGCTCCTCCTTCATGCCCTCGGACGATGTCTCTTTATAGCGGCGCTCCAGGTTTGTGATCACGCCTTCGAAGGGCGCATTAAACGTGCCGGAGCCGTACTCGCGGGTATAGTCCACTTTCAGCTTTTCGCCCTTGGTGCCATACAGGATGATGTCAACGATGTTGCCCGGCAGTTGGCCGATGGGCGTGTCGAGGGAGAAATTGTAGTGTCGCGCCAGCGCGTCCAGGTACATGCGCGCCATGCTGCCGCCTTCCTCTGCGGTGTTCCAGCCGCTGACGCGGATGGCGCCTTGATTCAGGCTGAGCGACATATCCGGAATGACGATCGCCGGATCCACCTTGAGCAGGGTCCCAAGGCCCGTACACGTTGGGCATGCGCCGTAAGGATTGTTGAACGAGACCATGCGCGGCGCGAGCTCTTCGATGGACACGTTGCAGTCGGGACAAGCATAATTCTGGGAGAAAAGCATGTCCTCGCCATCGACCACATTGATCACAACCAACCCGCCGGCAAGGCGCATCGCCGTTTCCAGGGAGTCGGCCAGTCGCGACTTGATGTCATCGCGCACGATGAGCCTGTCCACCACCACTTCTATGGTATGCTTTTGGTTCTTGTTTAAGACCGGCATATCGCCGACTTCATAGAGTTCACCGTCCAGGCGCATGCGGACATACCCCTGGCGGCCCATATCCTCGATGAGTTTGGTGTGTTCACCTTTGCGGCCGCGCACGATGGGCGCCATGACCTGGATGCGGGTGCGCTCAGGCAGCGAGCAGACCACGTCCACGATCTGATCCACTGTCTGCTGGCTGATCTCCTTCCCGCACACGGGGCAGTGGGGCGTACCCGCGCGGGCGTAGAGCAGGCGCAGGTAGTCATGCACCTCGGTGACCGTGCCGACCGTGGAGCGCGGGTTGCGCGAGGTGGTTTTCTGGTCGATGGAGATGGCGGGGGACAGGCCTTCGATGTAGTCCACATCAGGTTTCTCCATTTGGCCCAAAAACTGGCGCGCGTACGCGCTGAGCGACTCCACATAGCGCCGCTGCCCTTCCGCGTAGATGGTGTCGAAGGCGAGTGACGACTTGCCGGAGCCAGAGAGGCCCGTCAGCACCACCAGCTTGTCGCGCGGGATGGTGATGTCGATGTTCTTTAGATTGTGCTCGCGCGCGCCTTTGATGAAGATTTGGTTCGTCATGTGGGCATCTCCTGTGTATGCGTTGTTGATGGAGAAGCGCATGGTTTTCTCGCTGGCTTATCGCTTGCGCTTCTTGGGCTTGGTCGGCATGCGCCTGGGGCCTTTGGGTGGCTGTTGTTTGTCCTCGACCTTCTCGCCTCTGAGCCGCAGCCACTGGTCACGGAATTTTGCGGCCTTCTCAAAGTCGAGGTCGGCGGCGGCCGCGAGCATCTGCTCCTCTACGCGCTCAATCGCCATCTGGCGCTCGGTATCGTCCAATGTGGCCGCGCCCGCGCCATCGTCCACGGTGCGTGTGACCTCCATCAATTCGCGAACGGCGGTTCGGACCGTCTCGGGCTTGATGCCGTGGGCCTGATTGAACGCCATCTGCAGCGCGCGGCGGCGGTTGGTCTCCTGGATTGCGCGCAGCATGGAATCGGTGATGTTGTCCGCATACATGACCACGCGGCCATCAACGTGGCGGGCAGCGCGGCCGATGGTCTGGATCAGGGATGTCTCGCTGCGCAGAAAGCCTTCTTTGTCAGCGTCCAGGATCGCGACCAGTGCGACCTCGGGCAGGTCCAGGCCCTCTCTCAATAGATTGATCCCGACCAGCACATCAAATTCACCCAATCGCAAGGATCGGATAATTCTGATGCGGTCCAAGGTTTCGACGTCGCTGTGCAGGTATTCCACCTTGATGTCCATCTCGGCAAGGTACTGGGTCAAGCTTTCGGCCATGCGCTTGGTCAATGTGGTGACCAACACGCGGTGGCCGCCCTCGATGACGGTGCGGATCTCGCCCAGCAGGTCGTCCACCTGGCCGGTTGCGGGCCTGACGATGATCTCCGGATCGATCAGACCGGTGGGGCGGATGATCTGTTCGACCGTTTGTCTGGACAGGCTCAGTTCATGCGGGCCAGGCGTGGCGGAGACATAGATGGTCTGGCCGCGCTTTTCGTCAAACTCATGAAACATGAGTGGGCGATTGTCGAACGCGGCGGGCAGCCGGAATCCATATTCCACCAGCGACTGTTTTCTGGCCCTGTCGCCATTGTACATCGCGCGCACCTGCGGCACGGTGACGTGAGACTCATCGATGAAGACGAGGAAATCTTTGGGGAAGTAGTCCAGCAGGGTAAACGGCGCTTGACCGGGCACACGGCCGTCGAAGTAGCGGGAGTAGTTTTCAATGCCGTTGCAGTAACCGATTTCGCGCATCATTTCGATGTCGTAGCGGGTGCGCTGTTCCAGGCGCTGGGCTTCGAGCAGCCTGCCTCCGTCATTCAGTTCCTGCAGGCGCAGCGCCAGATCCGCCTCGATCTGTTCAATGCATGCGTTCAGCTTGTCCCTGGACGTGGCGTAATGCGATGCGGGGAAGATCATGATGTGGCTTAGGTGGCGCAGCGGCGCGCCGGTCAGGGTATCGATCTCGCTGATGCGCTCCACGGTATCGCCGAAAAACTCCACGCGCAGCGCCTTTTCCATGGCATTGGCGGGGATGATCTCCACCACATCGCCTCGAACGCGGAATGTGCCGCGTTCGAATTCGAAGTCATTGCGCGCGTATTGGATGTCCACCAAGGCGGACAGCAACGCATCCCGGTCCATCTGCATGCCTTCGCGCAGTGAGACGGACAGCCCCTCGTATTCCTCGGGATCGCCCAGGCCGTAAATGCAGCTGACCGACGCCACAATGATCACATCGCGACGCTCTGTCAGCCAGGCGGTGGCGCTGTGACGCATGCGGTCGATCTCTTCGTTGATGATGGCGGACTTGTCGATGAAAGTGTCGGTGGAGGGGATGTACGCTTCTGGTTGGTAGTAATCGTAATAAGACACGAAATAGCCCACAGCGCTGTCGGGGAAAAACTCTCGGAATTCCGCAGCGAGCTGTGCGGCCAGCGTCTTGTTGTGGGCGATGACCAGCGCGGGCCGTCCCGTTTCCTTGATGATGTTGGCCATGGTGAAGGTCTTGCCTGAGCCGGTGACGCCCAACAGCACTTGGTCGCGCAGCCCCTCGTTCACGCCCTGAGACAGCGCTGCGATGGCTTGAGGTTGATCTCCACGCGGAGCATAGGGTGATTTCAGCTCATACACAAAAAGACACCTCTTCCGCCGCTCTCGATCAGTTCGATCATTATACCACGGTTGGAGCGGGTTTTGTAGAGGGCAGGACGAATTTAAACTGGTGTTCGGTTTTGGAGTGCGCCAAAAAGAGGTCAGTCAATTGCAAAGCGTGTTGGCGGTGTTTACTTCGGCTTCGGCTGCGTCGGTTGTTCAATGGCATTGAGGATCCGCGGAACCAAACTCTCGAACGGAAACGGTTTGCGCAGCAGCGCATCAAATTCTCTGTCGCCGTCCAAATGTGCCGCGCCGGTCAACGCAAGCACAGGCGTGTGCCGCTTCGCAAGGTGATCTTGTGCGCGGATTTGGTGCAGCACATCTCGGCCGCTCATTCCGGGCAGCTGAATGTCCATCAAGACGGCGTCAAAAGCGGGAAGGGCGGCATCAAACAGTTTCGCTGCAGCCAAACCGTCGGCAAGCGCGGTGACCCGGAATCCCTTTTGTGTCAGGAAGCGGGCCAGAACCGTCCGCACGTCGGGATTGTCGTCTACAACCAATATGGAGAGTGCGTTGTTGTGCCCGCTGTCGCCGGCCGTGCCAGTCATCGTGAACACCAACCTTGTACATATTGCTGTGTGGATGAAATACGATCATTGTGAGGACCAAGAGGCAATTTATTGTACTGTGT
>JAVBTW010000260.1:0-10655 GCA_031555975.1 Eubacteriales bacterium | reverse complement strand
ACTCAGCGCCACATCCCCCGTCACGGCGCTCCGATTCCCCCATGTCACCAGTGCGTTGTTCAGCACCACCTGCAGCGCACTGCCGGCAAGCTGCAACAGACAGCTGGAGATGCCCAGGTTCATCAGCCGCAGACATACCTTCGGATCAAACGTCAGCGCGTTTTTCCCAAACCGCATGCGCCCGAACTTCCAGAAATAGACGACCAGCAGAATCGCACTGACCGCCTGTGAGACAGACGTGGCGATGGCCGCTCCGGCGCAGCCCCAGCCCAGCCCAAACAGGAACCATGCGTCCAAGCCCACGTTCAGCACCGCGCCCACCAGCAGCGACCACATCGCCAGCATCGGCTTCCCGTCTGTGCGCGTCAGGTTCGAAAGGCATACGGACAGGACCGAAAATGGCATGCCCAGCAAAATGAACTTGGCGTAATCCATCGCGTACGCCATGTTCGCGGGCGTCGCGCCGAAAAGGGACAGAATCGGCTCAAGCCAGAGCAGGCCTGCGGTCATGACGAGCAACCCGAGCGTTAGCGCCAACAGGAATACATTGCCCATCGCGCGCTCTGCCAGTTTCGGGTTTCCCTCGCCCAACCGAATCGACGCGAACGCGCTGCCACCCGCGCCGAGCATCGTGGACAGGCCCAGCGTGATCATCACCAACGGGAACGTGACGGTGGTGGCTGCGTTGCCCAAATACCCAACGGCATGGCCGATGAAGATCTGGTCCACCAGGTTGTAGATGGCATTGACCACCATGGATGTGATGGCGGGCAGCGCGTACCGCAGCAGCAGCCTTGGAATCGGCTCGACGCCAAGCGGGTTTACATAATTTGTTTCCAATTCGTTCGTCTCCCTTGCGCACTGTATATACAATCCATTATATCACAAACCATGATTGACTGACACGGCACAACTATGTAATAATCATCCATAGCATGACCGCTCGTGGAGGTGTACGCATGAAGGGGAAATACGCGCTGTTGGCGGCGCTGTCGGGGATGTTGATCGCGGTGATGGTCGCGATCAACGGTGAACTTACCTCAGAAATCGGCAACTATCCCGCGACCGTGTTGATTCACCTGGTGGGACTGATTGCGGTCAGCGCAGTGCTGCTGATCATGCGCCAGAAACTGCATCCAGGGCCGCGCTTGCCGCTGTATATGTACATGGGCGGTGTGATCGGCGTGGGATCGGTGCTGCTGAACAACCACACGTACGCGATCCTGGGCGTATCGGTGACGCTGGCACTGGGCTTGTTGGGCCAATTGGTATGCTCCATTGTCATTGACCAATGGGGCCTGTTCGGCATGCCGAAACAAACGCTCAAGCCGCACCGGCTGGCAGCCGCTGCGGTGGTGCTGGCGGGCACATTCATGATGATGATGGGGGGCAACTGATCATGCTGGCTGTCGTTTGCGCGCTGCTGTCGGGCGGTACGATCGTGATGAATCGGATGCTGAACGCGGAACAGGGTACGCGAATCGGGATTTGGCCGAGCACGGTGTTCAACTATATCACGGGCCTTGTTACATCGCTGCTGATCGTGGTCGCCTTTGGTTCATGGCGCATCACCGCGCTGCCTTCAGAATGGTGGCTGTATTGCGGCGGTTTGATTGGCGTGTGCGTGGTGGCGATGTC
This sequence comes from Eubacteriales bacterium, assembly GCA_031555975.1. GTDB lineage: Bacteria > Bacillota > Clostridia > Christensenellales > Aristaeellaceae > JAJDGF01. Next base: position 9,017 of record JAVBTW010000260.1, on the reverse strand, counting down.
GAGCCTGGCGGCTCCGCATTTGCCGGTGTTCTTGATGACATTATTGATGTTTGTCAGCCAGTTTCTGGCAGGGATGGTGCTGGACGCGGCAAAAGGAGTTGGCGACGGCGGATGGCGCGTGGCCGGTGCGGCGGTGGTCGTGATCGGCCTGGTCATCTACGTGCTCGGCGAACGTCAAGCCCCGGTCAAATCCGGCGGAGCACGACGGTGACCTGTGGGCGCAGCTTCCAGCGGTCATCGCTCGCCATCAACCGCGCACACGCTGGATGCGTCCGTCTCGCAGTTCATAGACCGCGTCAAAGCCTTCGTAGTCCTCCAATTTGTGGGCGATGACCAGGATCGTCTTTTCGGATTTGAGGGCCATGATCGTTTCCAGGAACAGCGCTTGGTTTGCTTTGTCAAGGCTGCTGGTCGGCTCGTCGAACATCAAGATGCTCGTGTTCTTCAGAATCGCCCGCGCGATGGAGATGCGCTGTATTGGGCCGCCGGACAGGTTGGTCCCATTTTCAGAAACCAGGGTCTCCAGGCCGTTTTGCAGCCCGCGGACCTCCTCATAGACGTGCGCACGCCTGAGGGCGTCCACCACCTCATTCTGGTTCGCCGTAGGCCGCACGATCTTGATGTTGTTGATGACGGTATCGTTGAGCAGGAACGGCTCTTGATTGATCACGCACAGGTTGTCCCGCACACATTTCTCGGACAGGCTGTTCAGGTCGCTGTCTCCAATGAAGATCTTTCCGTCCTCGCAGCCCAGCAGTCCCGACAACAGCCCAAACAACGTGGTCTTGCCGCTGCCCGACGCGCCGACAAAGACCACAGCGGATCTTTCCGAAACGTGGAAATCAATCCCCTTTAGGACAGCGTCATCCTGCTCGTACGCATAGGTGAGATCGCGCACCTCAATGTCATACGCGTTCAGCGTATCACAGTCTCCAAAGCGTTCCGCGCCGGATTCGCTCAGGGTCTCAAGGATGCGCGACGCCTTGTAATCGCCGCGCACGAGCCAATCCTTGATCTGGGCCATGTAGCCGACCAAGTCATACATGAACCCACCATAATTGAGGATCGTCAGCAGCACGATGACGGAGATCTGCCCACCGGGCATGAGATAGCCCACCGAATAGATGATGAGCATCGCTTCGACGAGGTGTTGCGTATACGTCTTGCAGCGGCTCAGGAGCGCGCGCTTGTTGTCCTTTTCCTTCTGCAGCGCCGCCATTTTCCGGCTGATCGCGTCCGTGTCGGCGATGATCGGCGCCTTGATGCCGAGCACTTTGATGTCCTTGATCCCGCGAAAATTCTCGTTGATCTTTGAGGTGAAGCGTTCACTGACCCACTTCAGCCGTTCCGTGTACCGCAGGTCCGTCTTGATCTTTACCCACTCAATCAGATACATCACGGCGATGCCGCCTGTAAAAATCATGCCGCACTGCGGGCTCAATGTATAGATCACCGCCAGAAAGCTGAAGTTGGTCAGGCAGTCCGCCAAGATACCGAGCATGTTTGGCAAAAAGGATGCCACTTCGAGCACGTCATCGTTGATGCGTTCGAGGTAGTATCCGCTCGTCTTGTGCTTGATCTGCGCGTATCGAGCGTCTACGAATTTCGCGATGATGTCCTTTCGGATGTCAGCTGCGATGTCGTTTGTCAGCACGGACGCAATCTTCTCCCAAAAATACCAAAACAGATGATGGAAGAACACAATCCCCAAAATGATCACCGAATACCGGACGATCACTTCATATGATGCATCCGTGATGCCAAGCAACCGCTTGCTGGTGAAAAAGGGCAGCAGCATGCCCAATGCGCTGGCCGCGATCATCACGAAAATGACGCCGCTAACGGTGCGGCGGTACGGCATGTAATAGCCCTGAAACTGACGCAAGTTTGGGTATTTTCGCTGCATATTTCGGTCTCCTGCTGATCAATCCGCCCGCAACGCGCCCAGGCAAAACGCGCAAACCTAACCGGATCCAGGGGACATCGACCCTCCGGATCTAAGCGAAATGGCGTTCGTCCCTCCGGACACCCGTCGCGCTTTGCCGTTTAGGCCATGCGATGGGATGGTCTACTCCATCGTATCCTCAATCTGACCGTACACCGAAATGTGCACATACCCCACATCCTGCACCTGACCCTCGACCAGGTCCTCCAGACTGCCCCTGTACGCAACCTCCACATCGTCTCCGATCAGGATCCCGTCCTCGCCCACCGCAACGTCGGCATTCTCCTTGTCAAACCCATAAATCGGGCCTGCCGAACCATCGTCGTTCAGCGACTGCACCCAGATCGCGTTCATCGTTGAGTTCTCATGCACTGTGCCGTCCAATGTGCTCAGCACCACAACCTCAGCCACATGCACCGACTGTTCCTCTGCGTTCATCTCGATCGTGCCCGTGTACTGAACCACAACCGCATCGTCCATCGCCAGCGCGCCCGACGCCGATTGCACCGAAAGGTTTTCGCCCTTCTGGAACGTGTACCGCTGCTGGCCGTCGGTCAGCACCGTGAACGTCGTCGCCGTCTGCTCGATCACAATGCAGTACAGGTAAGCCGACTTCACCATCTCCGCGAGCGCCATGCCCGCCATCGAAAACACCAGCGCTACGCAAAGCGCCATCGCAATCCGTTTCTTCATTTGAATATCCTCCTCGGCCTTTCAGCCATCGATCTGTCAGGATAACCCAACCTCACTTTGACGCTGCTCGTCCTGCTTTTGTTCATCAGCATACCCGCCCTTAGCAGCCGATGGACGGCACAGAAAGCGACGCCCGCAAAATTCCGATGGGCGCCCGCACCCTTTCCCTGCCCGATCCATAACATGCATTGTGGGCGTCGGAAAGCTGTGCGCCACACTACATAATCTGGAGGGAAAGCGCATGTCGTTTTATTCTTACAAGAACGCCAACGCTGAGGCCTGCCCCGGCATGGTCGCCGGAAATGCCATGAGTGGTTTGAACGAAAAGATCTGTGTTCAAGTCAAGAACGTGTACGACTCGTGCCTGCAGCAACAGCAGATCGACGACATCGTGGTCACCGTCGTCAATATCGTACCCGTACTGCCCGATCCGAACTGCCGCAACACCGGTTCCGCCCGCGGCTGCACGTGCACCTGCGCAGGCAACCAGTGCAACTGCAACTGTCCGAGCTGCGGCGGCGTCATGACCCACGAGCAGGCCGTGTTCAACGCCGAGAACAGTCAGTGCCCGCTGCCTACCCCGGTCGGCCAATGGACCTTCGAATCCTGCCGCAGTTCGACCACCAAGGGCACCATCCGCAACCTCACCATCGACCGCATGTGCGACCGGCCCCAGTTCGCCCGCATCAAGGGCGTTGTGGACATCCCGATCGATGTGCTGTTTACCGACGAGCGCTGCCAGGAGTGGATGGGCAACGCCATCGTCTCCGTGTCCAAAGACGTGCTGCTCGCCATCCCCGAAGAGTCCATCGTGCCGTTCACCCTGGAGAGCCTCGTCAGCGCGATCTGCGTCACCGGTACATATGTCGGCAACTGCAAATTTGAGATCACCATCTGCATCACCGTCGTGCTGAAGATCCTGGCCGAGGTGGAAGTGATGATCCCGACCTACGGCTTCTGCCAGGTCCCGCCCTGCGAAGAGTTTGCGGAAAACGTATGCGATGAGTTCTTCAGCCTCCCGCTCTTCCCCAAGCAGCATTGCCCGCCGAATATGGACATGGCGACCACGCCGATCTGCCAGACAGGCAACGCGCCCGTCAGTGCCGGTACATCATGCATGACCAACTGCGGCACGACCTGCGGCGCCAACAGTTGCGCGCTGTGTCCCCGCTGTGGCTGCACCATGACTGCGAACTAAGCTGCACCCGTCACGGGGCAGGGCCGCCTGCCCCAATCCCCTTCGCCCGCTACCCGATGAGCGGTTGATATAGGCGCCGGCACATTGGGGCTGTATTGCCCCTTGAGATTTTCCCCTCAGCCAGCCTACGAAAGAGCCCGCCGGCGTCCATACATCAAGCAGCGCACCTGAATCATCAGGTGCGCTGCTCAACACGAATACCACTGTGCTTTAGAGGCCTTGCTCTCTGATCGACTCACGCATGAGGGCGTTCAGCAGGGCGGCCGCGGCCTGGGTGCCACCTTTTTTGCCGCGCACCACGATGCACGGAATGTCGCTCTCCCACAGGCGCTCCTTGAGCTGCACCACGCTGGCAAAGCCCGTCGGCATCGCGATCACAACCATATCGCCCATCGGCTCCTGTTGCCGAAGTTTCAGCAGCCGCGCCAACGCCATCGGCGCGCTGCCAATCAACAAGAGCTTCGTCCTCGGCAAACTCAACGCATAGTCCATGGCGATCTCCGCACGCGTGATGCGCCGCTGCGCGGCCATCGTCACCACATGCGGATCGTCAATGAAGCAATGGAGTTTTACATTCAGCTTTTCCGCCAACGCCAAATCAATGTCGTTCAGCGCCAGCGTGGTGTCCGCCACGACCGCGCCACCCGACATCATCACGCGCCGGACAATCGCCAGCGCAGTCGGGCTGAAATGCAGGCTCTGGACCAAAACAGGGTCCGCGATTTCGTCCTCAACCCGCTTCATAATCGATGCCATTTCACTGGTTACATAGGGCATGGCCATCTTTCGGTTTGGGTACTCCGTATGCCCTCTCTTCTGCATCTCGATTAACCTCTTCCGCGTCTAAAATCCGCGACCACCTGGCGCGACGCATTTAGCCAGTGGCGGTGTCCTCAAACGCGCGGCGCGGCGCGAGAGCGTTGCTCCGGCCGCACCGCATCCGCGATGACCACAATTCACCCAATTCCCTCAACTTGAATATAGCAGAATATTTCGGCGATTGTCAAGCGTTACAGGCGTTTTTGTGTTCTTTTCGCATTTATGGATTTTTTCGCACGTTTGTCATGTCACATTTGATAATGTTTATAACCAATTCATGATTTACCAGGTTTATGGTCAATTTGTCGCCACTCTGCACCTCGCCCGCGATGATTTTTCGGCCCAACATGGTCTCAATGGTCCGCTGTACATACCGCTTCAGCGGCCTCGCGCCATACGCCGGTTCAAACGCTTCGTCCACAACATACTGCTTTGCGCTGTCTGTCAAGGCAACGGAAATCTGCTGTTCCGCCAAGCGCTTGTTCAGGTCGGCGATGATCAGATCGACGATCGCAAACGTCTCACCCTTCGTCAACGGCTTATAGAAAACGATTTCGTCCAGCCGATTTAGAAATTCAGGGCGGAACTGCATTTTTAGCATCGCTGTAACTTTATCACGCACTTCATCGCTGATATTCCCATCCCCATCTATGCCGTCAAGAATCAAATTGCTGCCCAAATTGCTCGTTAATACGATGACCGTGTTTTTGAAATCCACGGTACGACCTTGGCTGTCCGTCACGCGGCCGTCGTCCAGCACCTGCAGCAGCACATTGAACACGTCGGGATGTGCCTTTTCCACCTCATCGAACAGCACCACGCTGTACGGTCTGCGGCGCACGGCCTCCGTGAGTTGACCGCCCTCTTCATAGCCCACGTAGCCTGGCGGTGCGCCGATGAGCCGTGACACGGCGTGCTTCTCCATGTATTCCGACATGTCGATGCGAATCATGTTCTTTTCGTCATCGAACAGCGCCTGGGCCAGTGTCTTTGCCAGCTCCGTCTTGCCCACGCCCGTTGGGCCCAGGAACAGGAATGAGCCGATGGGGCGGTTCGGATTCTGGATCCCCGCGCGGGACCGGATGATCGCGTCGCACACGGCCTCCACCGCCTCGTCCTGTCCGATGACCCGCTCATGCAAGATATCGGTCAGCCGCAACAGTTTTTCACGCTCGCCTTCCATCAGTTTCGAAACCGGAATCCCCGTCCAGCGCGCCACGATCCGGGCGATCTCATCGGCCGTGACCTTGTCCCGCAGCAGCGTATTGCGATGCCGATCGGTCTCCGATGCCCTTTCGCACGCGTCCAGCTCCGCCTGCAGTTCCGGCAGTTTGCCGTACTTCAGTTCAGCAGCCTTGTTCAAGTCATACTCACGCTGCGCCAGCTCAATTTGGGCGTTTACCTGCTCGATCTCTTCGCGCAGCCGCTGTACCCTGCCAATGGAACCCTTTTCCCGCTCCCAGCGCGCCTTCATCTCATTGAATTGGTCCCGAAGGTCCGCCAGCTCCTTTTGGATCTCCATCAGATGCGCCTTGGACAGCTCGCTGGTCTCGCGCGACAGCGCCGCTTCCTCAATCTCGTGTTGCATGATGCGGCGCTTAATCTCGTCCAATTCCTGTGGCATGGAGTCAATTTCGGTGCGGATCATGGCGCAGGCCTCGTCCACCAGGTCGATGGCCTTGTCCGGAAGAAAACGGTCCGAAACGTAGCGGTCCGACAGTTGTGCGGCTGCGATCAGCGCTTGGTCCTCAATCTTCACGCCGTGGAACACTTCATAGCGCTCCTTCAACCCGCGCAGAATGGAGATGGTGTCCTCCACCGTGGGCTCACCCACCAGCACAGGTTGGAATCTGCGCTCCAGCGCCGGATCCTTCTCAATATACTTCCGGTATTCATCCAGCGTGGTTGCGCCGATGCAGTGCAGCTCGCCCCTCGCCAGCATGGGCTTGAGCAGGTTGCCCGCGTCCATGCTACCCTCAGTCTTTCCCGCGCCGACGATGGTATGCAGCTCATCGATGAACAAAATGATCTGGCCTTCTGATTTCTTGATTTCCGCCAGCACCGCTTTTAATCGTTCCTCGAACTCACCGCGAAATTTTGCGCCAGCGATCAGCGCGCCCATGTCCAGGCTGAAGATCCTTCGATCCTTCAGGCTGTCGGGCACGTCTCCGCGCACGATCCGCAACGCGAGGCCCTCCGCGATGGCGGTCTTGCCCACGCCGGGTTCGCCGATCAAAACCGGGTTGTTTTTGGTCTTGCGACTCAGAATGCGGATCACGTTGCGGATTTCGTTGTCGCGGCCGATGACCGGGTCCAGTTTCTGCTTTTTCGCCAGCGCCACCAAATCCTGTCCGTATTTTTCCAGCACGTCGTAGGTCGATTCCGGCTGATCGCTCGTCACGCGGGCGTTGCCGCGCACCTGTTGCAGCACGGAAAGCAATGCCGGCTTGCCGATGCCGTATGTCGTCAACAACTGCTTTAGCGCGCCTGTGGCCTGTTCGATGATGGCCAAGAGGATGTGCTCCACGGACACATACTCGTCCTTCATATTGGATGCGATGTGCTCCGACTCATTCAGCATACGGTCCACTTCCGGTGAGACATAAACCTTGTCCATCTCCCGGCCTGGGCCGGATACCTTGGGCAGCCGCTCAATCATTTGCAACAACGCGCTGCCGAATGCCTCCACATCCACATGCATTTTTAGCAGCAGTTCGGGTACCAGTCCGCCCTCTTGGCCCGTCAGCGTACACATTAGATGCACCGGCTCGATCTGGGTGTTGCCGTGCTGGATCGCCAGCGTCTGTGCGGCCTGCACCGCCTCCATGGACTTGACCGTCAATTTCTGTGCATTCATCTTTATCTTCCCCCTCACATCGGAATGATCATGCTTCAACGCTTCAATTTGACCTTCTTTGACTATTATAATCCTACTGAATCACTCTGTCAACATTTGTTTCTGTTAATTGCATTCATACCGCGTCAGTTGGATGCGAATGAGCGTTACTGCACAATGATTTAGCTACATTTGTCGCACATTCGTAATGTTTTTGTTGCATTTCGTTTTATTGCGTGTTATAATTAACACAGGAAATGGATCGGAGTGTTGCCATATGCCTAATCCCACAAGCGACAGCCAGGATCCTCAGTTGTTGCTCCGGACACTGCACGATGAAAAGCTGGGCATTGAGCGAATGGCTGACACCATCCGACTGCTTCAGCGCTTACTTGCGCCGATGGCCCTGTCAAGGGCCGCTCGCATTGCCATGCACTCAATCTCGAGCGACTGTGCGCACTTGCTGCGCACCTACCACGACCTCAGCGAATCGGCAGCACAACAGGTGTTGTGCACAGTCGAGTTGGATCTGTCGTCTCTCATTCGGCGCACCACCGCGCACCACGCCGCCTACGCGTTGGCGCGCGGCATCCGGCTGGGCTTTCAATGCAAACCTGGCGCGTTGATCGCCAAAGTGGATCCGGTTCTGATTGAGCGGCTGCTGGACAATCTCTTATCCAACGCAATCAATCACACGCGCCGCGGTGGCATGGTCCAAGTGAAACTGGTGCTGAAAGGCAGCGCCATTCAGCTCAGCGTACGCGACAACGGCTCGGGCATTGACAGGTCGTTGTTGCCCCACATCTTCGATCCCTATGTGACAAGCCGGGCTGGTGGTAGCGGCTTGGGCCTGCCAAACGTTAAGCACATCGCGGAACTGCATCATGGCTCCGTGCGCTGCGCCAGCAAGCTGGGCATTGGTACCCTGATGATTGTCCAGCTGCCCCTGTAAATGGATGAACGCGCCATCCGCTGCAAAATGTTCGGCTTCTGCCGAACATTTCTCTACTTCATTGTCATCGCTATGTGAATAACCCGCAAAATTACCCTTCTTTGTCTTGAAATCGCACGGCTCTGCGTCTATAATGGCAGCAGTATTGAATTCGGGAGGGTGACCACAGATGATGGACTTCAAAGCGGTGCGCGCAGTCGATCCAGAGATCGCGGACGTACTGAGCATGGAATTGACCCGCCAGCGCCAACATATAGAGCTGATTGCCTCGGAGAATTTTGTCAGCCCCGCAGTGCTGGCCGCGATGGGCACCCACCTGACAAACAAGTACGCGGAGGGTTATCCCGGCAAGCGCTACTATGGCGGCTGCGAATGCGTAGACGTCGCGGAAGACTTGGCTCGCAAGCGCGCCTGCGAACTGTTCGGCGCGGAGCACGCCAATGTGCAGCCCCATTCCGGCGCCCAGGCAAACCTGGCCGTTTACTTTGCGCTGCTGCAGCCCGGCGACACGATCCTGGGCATGAACCTGGCCCATGGCGGCCACTTGACCCATGGCAGCCCGGCGAACATGTCC